>CANQLQ010000041.1 GCA_947624755.1 uncultured Clostridia bacterium
GGAGGTGGCACACGCAGTGTGACGGGGGGCGGACATCGTCCGCAGGAATTACGCAGGGTAGATTTATGCAGGCTTTTATTCTTATACCGCGAAACGACTTGTGTTGTTAACTGTAAAAATTTTAGTCAGTGGACATTGTCCACGGCGGTTACATAAGGAAGATTTATATAAGTCTTGATACTAACACAACTGCACGCGTAGGGGCGACCCCATGTGGTCGCCCAAAAAATTTTAATTTTAGAAAAAAACCAACCTTTACAACAGGCTTTATCCTAAGGCACAGACCGCATTTTTCCTCTTTGTCGGAACTAAGATAGAAAGAAACAAACTTATCACAGGGGAGATAAAGCAGAAACTAATCTATAGGCGAAGCGACCCGGCTTGAACGCTTTGCGTTCAAACGGTTGAGCGCAGCCGTACGTCAGCAATGTTTCTTTTGGAACTTTTCTTTCAAAAGAAAAGTTCGCCGACGGCAGTCAAAACCGTTAATTTGCATAAATTAAGCCTTAAGCGTGATTTAATCAGAGGTTCCCTAGTTATATATTCTCCCTGATTGTGCGGATTATAAGCTCAATTGACTGCTCAAGGTCAATATCGCTTGTGTCGCAAAGAATTGCATCGTCGGCCTTTTTAAGCGGAGCAATTGCTCTGTGCGAATCATCATAGTCACGTTTTATCATATCGGAAAGTACATCTTCATATTTTACTTCCATTCCCTTTTCGATAAGCTCCTTATAGCGTCTTTTTGCTCTTGCCTGCGGTGAGGCGGTAAGGAAAATTTTGACCTGTGCGTCGGGAAGAACAACGGTTCCGATATCTCTGCCGTCCATAATGCAGTTATTCTCTTTTGCCATTTTCTTTTGAAGATCGAAAAGATAGGTTCTCACGGCAGGAACCGCCGAAACCTTTGAAGCTGCCAACGAAGCTTCAGGTGTACGGATTTTGTTTGAAACATCTTCTCCGTTTAAGAACATTCTTTGTTCGCCGTCAATAAACTTAAGTTCAACCGAAATATCGCCAGTTAAAACAGATGCAATTTCTTCCGGCGAAGAAAGGTCAGCGCCTTTTCTTGTCACGGCAAGTCCGACTGTGCGGTAAAGAGCGCCTGTGTCAATATAGATATAGCCGAGTTCGGCTGCTGCTTTTTTTGAAATTGTGCTTTTGCCTGCGCCTGCAGGCCCGTCAATCGCTATGTTAATCATAACCTCTTCTCCTTTAACAATTTTGTCCTGCAAGTCTGCCCGTTGAAAAGGCTATCTGCAAGTTAAAACCACCAGTATATGCGTCAACATCAATGACCTCGCCGGCAAAATAAAGTCCTTCGCATTTTTTCGACTGCATTGTCTTTGGATTGATCTCCTTTACATTAACTCCTCCCGAAGTTATGACAGCCTCTTCGATCGGTCTGAAACCGAGAACGGTTAACTTGAGATCCTTTAGAAGATTTACGAGCTTTGATCTCATTTCCCTTGTAACCTGATTGACTTTCGTTGAAGGTTTAATACCTGTCATTCTGACAATTATCGGAACGATCTTTTTGGGAAGAAGCCTATCAAGAGCGTTTATGAAATTGCGGTTTGAATTTTCAAGGAAATCCCTTTGCACTCTTGCGTCGAGCTGTTCATGGGAAAGAGAAGGCTTAAGGTCAATATGAATTTCATATTTTCTTTCTTTCATATCTTTCATATGGGTACTTGCGCTTAAAATCACAGGTCCCGATGCACCGAAATGGGTGAAAATCATTTCGCCGAAGTCGCTGTAAACTTCCTTGTATTTTTCGGTATCAATAACGCTGATTGAAATATTTCTCAATGAAAGCCCCTGAAGATCCATACAAAAACCTTCGTGGCAGACAAGCGGAACAAGCGACGGTTTTGGCTCAATTACGGTATGTCCTGCCTGTTTCGCAAGCTCATAGCCGTCACCGGTTGAGCCGGTAAGCGGATAGGAAACACCGCCGGTTGCAATTATAACGCTGTCGGCATAAAGCTTTTCACCGTTTTCAAGCATCGCACCGATTACTTTTTCGTTTTCGATAATAAGCTTTACCGCTCTGCCCTGTTTCAGCTTTGCGCCGCTTTCCCTGCGGCTTTTTTCAAGGGCATCGACTATATCAACCGCCTTGTCGGAAACCGGAAAAACTCTGCCGCCGCGTTCAATTTTAAGCTCAACTCCGAGATTTTCAAAAAACTCCATTGTGTCATATGGCATAAAATTTGAAAAAGCGCTGTGAAGAAATCTTCCGTTGGTCGGAACATTTTCAACAAGCTCATTTATCATTGTGCAGTTGTTTGTAACATTGCAGCGGCCTTTGCCCGTTATCATAACTTTTCTTGCAGGTCTTTTGTTTCTTTCAAGAACTGTTACATCAAGACCTCTTTTTGCCGCCGTACCGGCAGCCATAAGTCCCGCTGCTCCGGCACCAATTATAAGACAGCTTTTGCTCATATATTTTTCGTCCGTTACAGAACAAAAACTATGTTCTGCGCGTTTCCTTTCAAATTATTTAAGTGTTTGCTTAAGAAACCTCTGATTAAATCACGCTTAAGGCATAATATTCGTCTTGGTTGCAAATTTTCCGTAATACTTACAAAAAGCAATATTTATAAAATCCTGAATACTTTAGAAAATACCGACAGCTTGCCGGAATTTATCGAGTCGGTATTATTATACATTATTGACATTTAAAAAGCAACAAAACGCATATATAATATTTTTGCGTACTCAATGAAATACTAAGGAACATCTGAATAAATCGAAATGCCGCAAGAATCGGTGCGGCGATTTGTTCGGAGGTTCCCTAATTAAACCGTCACTTCCCGAGCTTTCAAACATATAACCAAAAGAAGACGACCGATCAAAAAGACCGGTCGTGCATAGCCATATCAGTCAGAAATAATGATTAATCTTCATAAATTAACCGACTTTTATTATACTTATGCCTGTTCCTTCATTTCTTCAAAGCATTCGCTGCAATAAACAGCTCTTCCTTCTGTGGGTTCAAACGGAACCGTTGCTTCCCGGCCGCACTTTGCACACGTTGCGGTAAAGTACTTACGAGGCGATTTGCCTGCGTTCTTGCGTGCCTGACGACAGTTCCTGCAGCGTTTAGGTTCATTTTGGAAACCTTTTTCCGCATAGAACTCCTGCTCACCTGCGGTGAATACAAATTCTTCCCCACATTCTTCGCATTTAAGTGTTTTGTCTTCGTACATGATTTTAAACCTCGCTTAAAAAAGTCTTGCCCTTGCCGGATTCGCACCGCCACCTTTGAAACCAACGCTCTACTTTAAGCTATCAGGCGTATATTATTGCCCAAGCACATTGCGAAGCTTTGACCTTGCTCTTTGCAGTGCGCCGTCAACACCTTTTGTTGTCATTTTGAGTTTCTTTGCAATTATACTATATGAATCTCCGCTAAGGAAAAGCATAAAGACCTGTCTTTCTTTTTCCGAAAGAATTTTCATAATAAGACTTTGCACAAGTTCAATTTCATTTTTTGATATTGCAAGCTCTTCCGGTGTCATTGAAGTGTCAACGCAGCCGTTTTTATCTTCTTCAAAATTCGAGGTAACAATATTTTTTCGGCTTACCGAAGAGTTTGCGGCGTTAAGGATACTGTTTCTTATGCAGACATTTGCGTAAGTTGAAAAGCTTGCCTTTTTATTCGCATCGAAAGAGTGAACCGCACTGAAAAGACCAATCAGACCTTCCTGAACAAGGTCATCGCTTTCAAGAGCAGAACCGCTTATCATACCTGCCTTTATTCTTGCAACAGCAGTATATCTTGCAAGAATAACCGACCATGCATAATCATCGTCATTGCGGCAAAGCTCAACAAGCTGTTCATCAGTCAAAGAATTATAATCAGTCATTGTTTACCCTTTCCAAACATAAGTATCGCAACGCATATTCTTATGTACGTAAATAATACAAAATTTTCTATAATATGTCAACTGTATTTGTATACAAAAGAATCTGTCTTTTTTATATGTTTTACACAAAAAAGCTAACCATTATATAATTATAGCCGACATTTTAAACAATGTATTTACTCATTTTCATTTCTTCTCCCGGCTTTGATTCAAAGGTCATTATTTCATTGGTTTCTCTGCTTTGAAACGAAAGCAGGCAGGAATAAAGTTCGGGAAATTTGTATCCGTCCTTAGCTCCGTATCTTCTGTCGCCAACCAAAGGGTGTTTCCTTGAGGCAAACTGAACCCTTATTTGGTGGCTTCTTCCGGTATAAAGTCTTACCTTGACGAGCGAAACCTCTTTTTCGTCGAGTATGCCGCACGCTGCTTTTTCATAAGAAAGTTTTGCTTTTTTAACGCCCTTGCGTTCCCTTTTTACGACAAAGGTTTTATTTGCCGCGGCGTCTTTGTAAAGTAAGTCTTCCAAAATTCCGCTATCCTCGGTCTTGCCGTAAACTAACGCATAATAACATTTGACAAATTTTCCCGATGCTATCTGTGCAGAAAGGTATGCTGCGCTCTTTTTGTTTTTTGCAAAAACCATAAGTCCGCCTACTGCCTTGTCAAGACGATGAACCGGAAAGATTTCGCACTTAAGCTGATTTGAAAGTAAAGCCGGCATACCGGGGTTTTCTTTTGTTCCCTCTTCTGAAACCGTATCCGCCGGCTTTATGCACACAACAATATCCTCATTTTGAAATATTATCTCAATTTGTTTTTCCATTTCGACCTCATTATATTAAAAAGCTGTGCAAAGGTTTTCCCGATGCACAGCTTAATAAGCTTATTTTGCAAAGTCAACAGCTCTTGTTTCGCGAATCATATTGACCTTGATCTGACCCGGATATTCAAGATCCGCTTCGATTTTCTGAACGATTTCTCTTGCAAGAAGAGCCATTTCAGTATCGGAAACCCTTTCGGGTTTAACAATAATTCTAACTTCTCTGCCCGCTTGAATTGCGTAAGCGTCAGCAACGCCGTCAAATGATTTTGATATACTTTCGAGCTGTTCAAGACGTTTGATGTAATTTTGAAGATTTTCTCTTCTTGCTCCCGGTCTTGCGGCAGAAATTGCATCGGCTGCCTGAACAAGAACAGCAACAAGGCTCTTCGGCTCAACGTCACCGTGATGGGCGGCAATTGCATTAATTACCGTTTCATTCTCTTTGTATTTCTTTGCATATTCAACACCGAGTTCAATATGCGAACCTTCCTGAGAATGGTCAACAGCCTTGCCTATATCGTGCAAAAGACCGGCACGTTTTGCAAGCTTTACGTCAACGCCGAGTTCGGCGGCCATAAGACCGGCAATATATGAAACTTCAAGAGAATGATTGAGAACATTCTGACCGTAGCTTGTGCGGTACTTAAGACGGCCGAGGAGCTTGATAAGTTCATTGTGAATACCGTTAACGCCTGCGTCAACAACAGCACGTTCGCCTGCCTGACGAATAGCCTGTTCAACTTCACGGTTGGATTTTTCAAAGATTTTTTCAATAAGTGCAGGATGTATTCTTCCGTCGGCAATCAGCTTTTCAAGGGTAAGTCTTGCAACCTCACGGCGTACTGGATCAAAGCTTGAAATTGTAATTGCTTCGGGTGTATCGTCAATAATAAGATCAACACCGGTAATCGTTTCGATTGCGCGGATATTTCTGCCTTCACGGCCAATGATTCTGCCCTTCATTTCGTCGTTAGGCAATGCAACGACAGAAACCGTTGCTTCGGCAGCATGGTCGGCAGCACAGCGCTGAATTGCGGTAGTAATGATTTCGCGTGCGAGCGCTTCGGATTCATAACGGGTTTTTTCTTCAAACTCCATAATCTTGACGGCCTTTTCTCTTGTAAGAGTTTCCTCAAGAATACGAAGCAAATAGGCTTTCGCCTGTTCTTGTGTATAACCTGTTATTTCTTCAAGTTTTTCCAACTGAGTTCTTTTGATGCTTTCTGCTTCGGTTAATTTGGTTTCAGCTTGCTTGAGCTTTTCGCTTAGCTGTTCTTCTTTTTTATCAATTGCGTCAATTTTCTTGTCAAGACTATCCTCTTTTTGGACAACCCTTTTTTCTTGACGTTGAACCTCATTGCGTCTGTCGCGCAACTCACGCTCTGTTTCTGTTCGTGCTTTGTGAATTTCATCTTTTGCTTCAAGAATCGCTTCTCTTTTTTGTCTTTCAGCTTCGGCAACGGCCTGATTAATAATTCTTGTAGCTTCCAAATTAGCGGAACCGATTAATTTTTCAGCAGTTTTCTTTCTGTGTATTTCTCCGGCAATTACGCCGATAACACCAAAAACCACCGCACATATAACAGCAATCAAAATTGCGATTGTAATTGATATTTGTCCCAAAGTAGCAGCACCTCCTTTTTTGTTAATTTTCAAATCAATAATTAATCATCAAAAGAAATGCAGTGTTCATACTTATACAACGGTATAAATTCAGTTTTTTACTATATTAATACCATCCTTTTTATTTTAAATCAAAAACCGTTTTATGTCAAGTAATAGAAATGAGATTTATCAATCAGTTTTGTACATTTTTAATATTTTTCTTTTATTTAGAGCTATGAATACATTTAAGATGCCAATAAAAAAGGGCTGTCACACTAAAGACAGCCCCCAAATGTTATTTTTTTGTTAATTTTCGTCTGTATCGTCTTTATTGGAAACGGCATTGTCATTTTTGCGTTTTCTTGTAAAGAGGAACCCTGCAAGACCTGCAATAGTCACAAGGCTTGTCGGAGCTGCAACAATTTCAGGATTTTCCTTTATTGCCTCAACAGCTCTGCCAACTACAGAATCATTATCCTTTTTTGAATTGTCCGTGTTATACGAAACATTATTTTTATCGCCGTAGGTATCGTCAACAAGGTTTTTGAGAGCGTCCTGACCGAATAAATCATAGGAATCGGGTACGGTGTATGCGTTTGTTGTTTCTCCTGATTCGCCAATAGCGTAGGTTGAAAGTAAATCTTCGTATTCCTGCGCTGCGGTCACAATTTCTTCTACCTGAGAAATTCCGCTTTCAACGATTCCGCTGACCTGCTGCTTAACGCCTGAGAGGATCTCGTTTGCCTTTTCGTTATCGCTCGGAATTGCAGCGCCGATCGCATCGCTGACCTTTGAAAGAAGATCCGTCTCGTTTTCGCTTGTCGCTGCGTCTGACGTTTTCATAACCTTAAAGGTATATGTAACCTCTTCCTTAGCTGTTTGGTCGTCATCATAAACAACTTTAAGCTTCACAGTCTCTGTTTTCTTTGAAGGGTCAAGCTTCGCATAGTTTGTTGAAGCTGAAGGTACGTTTTTACCGTCAAGATTGATTGTAACATACTTGAGCTCTCCGCCGATTTGGTCAGCAAGAGAAAAGGCGGTAAACCAAAGCTTTTCGCAGTCTTTCGGAACATACATCTCATAATTATAGATATCACTGTAAAATTCCTTGTCAAGTTCAAACCAACCGTTTTCGCACGCAAGATTGAAAAGATTTTCGACAGCAGCATCTTTGTCATATTCTACTTGGGACTCGTCGAGCATTGTAGTAAGAATAAGCTTAGGTATTGCATAGGTATCACCCTGATTGTCTGCAACAGCAAGGGCAAAGGGGTTGATGTTAATTTCATAAAGTGTGTCAAAAATAGTTGCATAATATGCATAGTCAACATAGTCAACCTGAGTCTGAGACGCTTCCTCAAACATTGTAAGCGGAATCTGATAGCCCTGCTTTGCGGCAGTGATCGCTCTTATCCAGTAGAAAAGTTCATCCATATCCGGGTTGTCGCTAAGCGGAATCTCACCGCTTGACTCAACATAATCCTTCATAAAATAAAGTGAAAGACCCGAAACGGATTTAACGCTTGACGGAATTGAAAAATCGCCAAGTTCCGAAAGAATTATTGCCGTAGCGCCGTCAAGAGTTGTACCCTTTACAAAGCTTACCTTCTTGTCATAAAGCACATATACGGCGTCATATTTGATTGCAGCGTAAACAACTGCAAGTTCCATTTTTTCCACTGCGGTCATTTCAGAAGGAACACGGATTCCCTTATCGGAAACATAGCTGTACATTTCTTCGGTATTGTCGGTCATACCCAAGGCCGCAACAATATAGTAAAGTGATTTTATTGCAAGCTCAAATGATTGATTAAGGCTATCTTCATTAAGTTCATTGAGAAGAGTATATTCATTAACTTCGCTTACAAATTCTTCAAATGTTACATCATAAGGATAATCCGGCTTAGGAATAAGCTTTGAGGCTGTAATCGCAGTTGCATCGTCGCGAACTATCAGTTTATCTATCCATGCAAGACTGTACTGTGAGTCAGATGAATGCGTTGTGCCCGGTTTAAGTTTCAGTTCTTCTTCGTCAAATGTCACAGCTCCTGCCATAAGCGACGTCGCAGGCATTGCAAGGAGCATTAAAACCGCCACAATAAGGGCTAACATTTTTTTCGTTCTCAAGTGTTACCCTTCCTTTCAAATTATTTGTATATAGAAATACAGAATATATCATCTTAGCTATACAATATAATACAACTAAATTACAATAATGTCAACAAAAAAACATATTTTACTTGTAAAAAAATAAACAAAAATTTTTTACGGGTATTTTTATTTATATTTTATAAAATACTGCTTCTTTTTATACAATGTTTCTTTGCTGACAATATCATATAAGGCGGATTTATTGATTTTCGCTTTTTTCTATTTCAATGCCAAGTTCCTTGAGCTGGCTTTCGTCGACAAATGACGGACATTCAGTCATCGGTTCACTTGCATTTTGAACCTTCGGATAAGCAACAACGTCACGAAGATTATCAAGTTTTAGCATCTGCATACAAAGTCTGTCAAGACCAAGACCGATTCCGCCGTGAGGAGGAGCCCCAAAACGAAATGCATCGGTAAGATAACCGAATTTTTCATACGCTTCTTCGTCACTGAGACCCAAAAGCGAGAATATCCTCTTTTGAAGTGCGGGGTCGGTTATTCTTATTGAACCGCTTGCAAGCTCGATTCCATTGAGAACAAGGTCATAAGATGAAGCCCTTACGTTTGCCTTGTCGCTTTCAAGATAGGGAAGACATTCTTCAAGCGGAGCGGTAAACGGATGGTGCATTGCAACAAACTGACCAAGCTCTTCGTCCCAGTCAAAGAACGGGAACTCAACTATCCAAAGAAGATTGAATTTATCTTTCGGTATTATATCAAGCTTCTTTGCAACATTCTGTCGAAGTGCGCCGAGAACTGTAAGAGTGAGGTATTCTTTGTCCGCTATGATAAGAATAACATCGCCGGGTTTTGCCTTTGCTTTTTCAACTATCGCTTTCATTTCATCTTCGCTCATAAACTTTGCAAATGAAGAAGCTATCGCGCCGTCCTCTGAAATTCTTGCCCAGGCTATACCTTTTGCGCCGATACCCTTGACAAACTCAACAAGCTTGTCAATTTCTTTTCTTGTAAGAACCGAATAGGCATTCTTCGCCGTAATACCGCAGACTCTGCCGCCGTTTTTGATCGCATCGGAGAACACGCCGAAACCGCAATTTTTAACTTCATCGGCAAGGTCGAAAATTTCCATTTCATAACGTGTATCCGGCTTATCCGAGCCGAAGCGTTCCATAGCTTCTTTATAAGTAAGTCTTTCAATTGCGCCGCCGAGCTCAACGCCTAAAGCATCTTTGAAAACCTTATGAATAAAGCCTTCTGTCATTGACATAATGTCTTCCTGCTCAACGAAGCTCATTTCAACGTCAATCTGAGTAAATTCGGGCTGGCGGTCTGCACGAAGGTCCTCGTCACGGAAGCATCGGGCAATTTGCATATATCTGTCAAAGCCGGCAACCATCGAAAGCTGCTTATAAAGCTGCGGTGACTGAGGAAGAGCATAGAAGCTGCCTTTGTGAATACGGCTCGGTACTATAAAGTCTCTTGCCCCTTCGGGAGTTGATTTGATAAGAATAGGTGTTTCAATTTCAATAAAGCCGTTTTCATCAAAATAGTCACGGGTAATTTTTGCAATCTTATGACGCATAAGAATATTTTTCTGAAGATCCGGACGGCGAAGGTCAAGATAACGGTATTTAAGTCTTGTAAGTTCGCTTGTCGGACAGTTTTCGATAATTTCAAACGGAGGTGTTTCGCTCTCGCCAAGAACACGAAGGTCGCTTACCGCAATTTCAATTTCGCCGGTTGGAATTTCCGGATTCTTTGAAGAACGCTCACGGACTACGCCCTTTGCCATGAGAACATATTCGCTTCTGACTGCAAACGCTTTTTCAAAAATGCTTTTTTCCGTGTTATCGTCAAACGCAAGTTGAACAATACCTGTTCTGTCACGAAGATCAATAAAAATCAATGCGCCGAGGTCGCGCTGTTTCTGCACCCAGCCGCAGACAACAACTTCCCTTCCAATATCTTTTGCGGTGAAAGTTCCGCAATAATCTGTCCTTTTAAGTCCTGCCATTGTATCCATAATTTAATTACCCTGCGGCACGTCAGTAAAATTTTTGTCCGTGCCGTTCCTTTCTTAATTTTCTTTTGTACTGCCTAAGGAAGCACTGATTAATTCAGGGTGCCCTAATTGGCGAGCGGGCATCGCCCGCAGGAGTTACGCGGGATAGAATTATATAAAATTATAATTTTACACCGCGAAAATACTTTGTCCCTAATTTAAAAA
>CANQLQ010000042.1 GCA_947624755.1 uncultured Clostridia bacterium
TCCGTTCTTCCCGACAAAGAAAGCCGAGTATGATATCAGGGAAATTAAGCCGACAGAACAAATTATGATGGAGCTTTATCCTGAAATTTACAGCTGTATCGGCTGCAATGCCTGCACAAAGGCTTGTCCGCAGGGACTTCCGGTTATGCAGTACATCGCCTATGCTCAGCGCGGCGAATATAAAAAGTGCGCCGAAGCTTCGTTTGACTGTGTAGCTTGCGGAATCTGCGCTTCAAGATGTCCGGCGGGTATCACACATCCGCAGGTTGCCGTTCTTGCAAGAAGACTTAACGGCAAGTATATCGCTCCCGAAACAGAACACCTCAACAAAAGAGTTGATGAAATCGTCAAGGGGGAACATGAACAGCTTATTGAAGCTATTATGGCAAAACCGATTGAAGAGCTCAAAGAGCTTTACAATACAAGAGAAATTGAGAAATAAGGAGGGACGATACAATGCTTACACAGGAAATGATGGAATCAATTAAAAAAGTTGAAGCTACAAGAGAGGCAAGACTCGGCGCCGACCTTAGAAAAATGACGGCGGACGAAAAGGACGCTCTTCTCAAGGAGTATCATCCCGACTATAAGGACGACGGCTTTGAAACGCTTACGGTAGGCCCTAACAAAGGCGAAAAAGTTCCGGCTGAACTTCGTCACCTTCTTGAAGGTAAAAGCCGCGTTCTCGGCATGGACATTGACCTTTCAAAGCCTGACTATGATGTGGATGTTCTCGTAATCGGCGGCGGCGGAGCCGGTTCTTCGGCTGCTATAGAAGCCCACAATGCCGGTGCAAACACAATGATAGTCACAAAGCTTAGAATAGGCGATGCAAACACAATGATGGCGGAAGGCGGAATCCAGGCCGCTGACAAGCCGAACGATTCACCTGCGACCCACTATCTTGACGCTATGGGCGGCGGTCACTTCAAAAATGTTCCCGAGCTTCTTTCAAAGCTTGTCTGCGATGCACCGATAGCTATTAAATGGCTTAACGATCTCGGCGTTATGTTCGACAAAGAGGAAGACGGCACAATGGTAACGACCCACGGCGGCGGTACATCAAGAAAAAGAATGCACGCCTGCAAGGATTATTCGGGCGCTGAAATTATGCGTGTTCTTCGTGATGAAGTATGGAATCTCGGCATACCCGTTGTTGACTACACTGCGGCAATTGAACTTATAAAAGATACAAACGGAAAAGCAGCCGGCGCTGTTCTTCAAAATATGGAAACAGGCGAAATTCTTGTTGCAAAGGCAAAAACAGTTGTTATTGCAACCGGCGGCGCAGGAAGACTTCACTATCAGGGCTTCCCGACCTCAAACCACTACGGAGCAACAGCTGACGGTCTTGTTCTCGGTTACAGAGCCGGTGCAGAGCTTCTTTATGCTTACACGATTCAGTATCATCCGACAGGCGTTGCTTATCCGTCACAGATTTTCGGCGCTCTTGTTACTGAAAAGGTACGTTCGCTCGGCGCTCTTCTTGTCAATGTTGACGGTGAAGCATTTATGAATCCTCTTGAAACTCGTGACGTTACCGCTTCTTCAATCATCAGAGAATGCAGCACAAGAGGCAAGGGCGTTCCGACTCCGGGCGGCGGATATGGCGTATGGCTTGACACACCGATGATTGAAATGCTTCACGGTGAGGGAACGATTGAAAAAAGAATCCCTGCAATGCTTCGTATGTACCTTCAGTATGGCATTGATATGAGAAAAGAACCTATTCTTGTTTATCCGACCCTTCACTATCAGAACGGCGGTATTCGCATTAAGGCAAACGGCATGACAAATGTTGAGAATCTCTTTGTCGCCGGTGAAGCTGTCGGAGGAATACACGGTGAAAACCGTCTTATGGGCAACTCGCTTCTTGACATTATCGTTTTCGGACGTAATGCGGGTCAGAATGCGGCAAAGGCTGCTAAAGAAACAACCGTTGGCGAACTTACACTTAGCCACGTTGATGATTTCCAGAAAGAACTTGACAATGCAGGCATTGTAAGCGATTGCGTTTCACCTAAGCTCCTTCCGGATTATACAAGAAAAGTTTGATTTATTTTTACAAAATTTTTAATTCGGTATTTAGAAATATACTAATGCATTGAGGATTGCCGCAAATTAAATTTTTCGTAGGGGCGACCCCGCTGCGGTCGCCCTGTATCGTACTTATTGCGGCAATTCCAATTTCGGTAGAGATAAAATTTAAGGAAGCTCTGATTAAATCTAATATTCAGCGTGATTTAATCAGAGGTTCCTTAATTATCAATTTAAAACAGGAAGGAAGGCAGCCGCACTTATGCGTCCGCTCTAATAAACGGCGCATTTGTGCTGCGATTGGCAATGAGTTTATTTGGTGGAGTAATTTCTGTTAAAGAGATTGCATTTTTAATGTTTTCAATTTTCTGCATAACTGCTGTTGGTTATGCCCTTGGCAGAATCACAATTAAGGGTGTATCTCTCGGCACAGCGGGAGTTTTTATTATTGCACTTGTTTACGGCGCAATTTTTTCAAAGGTTCTTGACACGACAGTTGTTCAGACAGTTGCAGGCGAAGCTGTTTCAATCAGCTCAAATGCACTAAAGATAGTCGAGCAAATCGGTCTTATCCTTTTTGTTACGTCAGTCGGTTTTATTGCAGGTCCGAACTTCTTTAAGAACCTCAAGCAGAATTATAAATCATACATACTTCTTGGTCTTATCATTATCCTTGCCGGCGGTGCGGCTTGCGTAGGCTGCTATTTTCTCGGCAAAGGTTCGGAAGCAAATTCAAAGGAATTTGTTGCAATGCTTGTCGGTATTCTTTCGGGTTCACTTACAAGCACGCCTGCTTTTGCGGCGGCAAAGGCAACCGTTCCGGAATATGAAGCGGCTGTTACTGTCGGTCATGGTATTGCATATCTTTTCGGCGTTATCGGTGTTGTTCTTTTCGTTCAGCTTATACCGAAGCTTTCAAAAGCTGACATGGAACAGGAAAGAGCAAAAATTACCGTTGTAAGCACCGGGGCTGAAAAGAAAGAATACAAAGGCAAACTTATTGAAATGGATAAATTCGGCTTTATGGCTTTTGCGCTTGCGGCTCTTATCGGTATTGTTGTCGGCGCAATAAAAATTCCGCTTTCATCCAAAGGTCTTGACGGAACGACATTTTCGCTGACAACAACAGGAGGTACTCTCATTACCGCTCTTGTTTTCGGTCACTTCGGTCACATCGGACATATCAGCGTAAAAATCGAAAAAAGAGTTCTTGAAGTATTCAGAGAATTTGGTCTTATGCTTTTCCTTATCGGCGCAGGTGTTGCCGGCGGCGCAAAATTCATTGAATATTTCAAAGCTATCTATTTCGTTTACGGTATCATCATGACAATTATACCGATGATAATAGGGTACATTTTTGCAAAATATGTTCTCAAGCTTAACCTTCTTAACAATCTCGGCTCGATCACCGGCGGTATGACCAGCACTCCGGCGCTCGGAACACTTATCAATGTGGCGGGAACCGACGATGTAGCTTCAGCATACGCGGCAACATACCCGATTTCACTAATAGCGGTTGTTATCGTGTCACAGCTTATCTGTACATTCCTTGGCTAAGGAAGCACTGATAAATACAAGCCGCCCTACTTGACGGTAAATTATTCCGTCATTTTGCCCAAAAATTCTCGTTAATACACAAAGTATTGCCTCAAATTTTTGAACAAACTGACGAAAAATTTCCTCGTTAATTAGGACACCCTGAATTAATCAGCGCTTCCCTAAGAGAATTTTCGCTTTTGAAAAAACGCTGGATTATTCGTTGTTCTTAATCATAATTTATAAAATTTTAAAGGAGGTTTTTCCAATGGTAAGAGATATAGATGTTAAACTTTTAACAGACAATATCAAAGAAATGTGTATTGAAGCAACTCACTATCTTTCACCCGATATGTGCGCTGCGCTCAAAACGGCAACAGAAAATGAAGAATCACCGCTTGGCAAACAGGTTCTTGACTCACTTTCAGAAAACCTTGAAATTGCCGGCAAAGAAATGATCCCCATTTGCCAAGATACCGGTATGGCAGTTGTATTCCTTGAAATCGGTCAGGACGTTCACTTCGTTGGCGGAAACGTTGTTGACGCAGTTAATGAAGGTGTAAGAAGGGGTTATGTTGAAGGCTACCTTCGCAAGTCGGTAGTTGGCGACCCGATTGAAAGAATTAATACAAAAGACAACACGCCTGCAATTCTTCACACCGAAATCGTTCCGGGTGATAAAGTTAAAATTACGGTTTCACCCAAGGGCTTCGGCAGCGAGAACAAATCAAGAATATTTATGCTCACTCCGGCAGACGGCATTGAAGGTGTAAAGAACGCTATTCTTACCGCTGTTAAGGATGCGGGTCCGAACGCTTGCCCTCCGATGGTAGTCGGCGTCGGTATCGGCGGCACATTTGAAAAATGCGCATACATGGCAAAGAAAGCTCTTACAAGAGATATTTCCGTTGCATCGGAAAAGGCATGGGTTGCTGACCTTGAAAAGGAAATGCTTGAAAAAATCAACAACACCGGCATAGGACCGGGCGGTCTCGGCGGAAGAACGACCGCTCTTGCAGTCAACATTAATACTTATGCAACTCACATTGCAGGTCTTCCTGTTGCGGTTAATATTTGCTGCCATGTCAACAGACATGCAGTAAGAGAATTATGAGGTGACGAAGATGAGCAAAAATATTGTTAAAGTTCCCCTTTCAAAAGAGGACGCAAAAAGCCTTAAAGTCGGCGATTATGTTTATCTTACCGGTACGATTTATTCAGCCCGTGACGCCGCTCACAAAAGAATGAGCGAGGCGCTTGCAAAAGGTGAAGCGCTTCCGATTGAAATGCAAGGCAATGTAATTTACTACATGGGACCTTCACCGGCAAGAGAAGGCAGACCTATAGGTTCGGCAGGTCCGACAACTTCAGGACGTATGGACGCTTATGCTCCTACTCTTCTTGACCTCGGGCTTCGCGGCATGATAGGCAAAGGCAAGAGAACCAATGAAGTTAAAGATGCAGTAGTCAGAAACGGCGCAGTTTATTTTGCGGCAGTTGGCGGTGCAGGCGCGCTTCTTTCGCACTGTATTAAAAAGGCACAGGTTGTAGCTTACGATGATTTAGGCCCCGAAGCAATTCATAAGCTTGAAGTGGAAGAACTTCCCGCAGTTGTAGTTATGGACAGCGAAGGCAACGACCTTTATCTTACAGCTACAGAGAAATACAAAAGATAAAGAATACAATATCAAATGGGCTGTCCCAAATTGATTTTTATGGAATCGAGTAGGGGCGATGCCCACTAACTGAAACTTTTTATAGTTAACAACGCAGGTCGTTTCGCGGCATAAGAGTAAAAGACTTTACCGAACTGACTTGCGTAACTCCGGTGGGCGATGCCCACTGACTGAAACTTTTACAGTTAACAACGCAGGTCGTTTCGCGGCAGAAGAGTAAAAGACTTCACCGAACTGCCCTGCGTAACTCTCGTGGGCGATGCCCACCCTCACAGCGACAGCATCTAACTTTTTTTGCATACTGAAATTTAATAAAATAATGTTAATTTATGGAGCGGCCATTTGTGGTCGCTCTTTTAATTTTAGTAAGAACTTTATTAAAGTTAATAAATTTATACTTTTGACATATTTTTACATAAGAACTATAATAATTGGTTTTCTATTAAATAGTTCTATTTTTAACTTTAAATTTTTATTTAGATTTAATAGATAGTTAGAAAAAACAAGGGAAAAATTTAAAAACCTTGTTGCTTTTATGTTCATAAAATAGCACTAAAGATCATAAATTTGCTATACAAACATAAAAACGGTTTTTTTCAATTAAACTTTTAATTGTACATTCTCATATGATGAAAAAAGTAAGCGGTGCAGATTAATTTCTACATCTCTTACTTATTATATTGCGAAAAATATAATAAATTTTTGACTAATAAATTTTAAAACAGCCTTTTTTAAATTTAGATTGTGTGCATAAAAAAGCAAAAATAATCAAAAAAATGTAAAATTTACCATTCCTTTTTTTGCTTATAAATATGCACGTAAAATTAATAAAATTGCTAAAAAAACACTAAAAATCGGTATTTTTCAAATTAGGTCAAATTTTGTATATATAAATATACAAAAGCCGAAAATTATTTGTTAAATATAAACATAGATAAAATATAAAAAAGGTGTATAATATTAGACGAAAGTGGAGTCTGAAAAGAGTTAAGGATTCTCTGATTAAATCACGCTTCCTTAAATTTTTTTATCTGATTAACACAAAAAAATATACAGAAAGGAGTGCAAAATTTTTAATGAAATAATTGTACTTGTCTTTAGTACAACTTTTTTTGTCGTTTAAAGCGACAGATTAATTATTTTAAAAAGGAGTGCATTTTTTATGAAAATTTCAAAGAAGATTTTATCGGTTGTTTTGTCCCTTCTTATGATTTTATCATCAGCGATTTATTCCTCCGCTGCAGTTGATGCTGCTGATTTTGCCGGAGGAAATGGCTCGGCAGAAGAACCGTATTTGATCGAAACTGCTGCACAGCTTGCAAACTTGGGTAAGTATCTCGGCAATAATAACAAATGGCATTACAAGCTTACTAAGGATATCGATCTTAGTGAAGTTGCTTGGACACCCATCGGTTCCGGAGTAGGTACGGCAGCATTTCAGGGAACATTGGACGGCGACGGACATACGATTCGTAACCTTACCGTTACAAGCGGCAGCTTGGCAGGATTGTTCGGTTATATGGTCGGCGCGACTGTTAAAAACATTATATTTGAATCAGCCACTGTAGAGACAAAAACAAGCAGCTCATATGCAGGCGTGCTTGCTGCAAGGGCGACCGGTTCAACGGTAAACAGAATAACCGTTAAAGATTCCACTGTTTCAGCTGTTATGTATGCCGGCGGTATTATCGGCGAAGCATCAGGCTCTAACCCCAACCTTGAATATAAAATTGTATCCTGCGGAATAACAGGAACTTCTACTGTTACCAATACAGGCAATGGCGGAACATACGCAGCAGGCGGCATTTTGGGCGGCAATACTTCCGATGCTTTAGGTCAGGTAGGTACAATTGAGGGTTGTTTCAACGATGCTGTTTCCGTCACAACATCTGCAAGTAACGCAGGCGGTATCGTCGGTTATATCAAAAATAAAACAACTAATATTATAAACTGCTATAATACTGCGGCTGTTTCCGCAAAAGATAAAGTCGCAGGATCTAGTACCGGCGTCGGCGGAATTTTGGGATATAATCACGGAGCTGAAAATGAAGTATACAATTCATACAATACCGGTAACGTAAGCGGTGCAACAAGATCAGATAAAACCAACTATTCTTACTCCGGCGGTATTGTAGGTTATGGCCTTGGCTCAGACTCGCTGCATTGCTTTAACCTCGGCGAAGTTACAGGACCTAAAAATAATCCTCTGCGCGGATACAACAGCGGTACTCTCGCTCAAAGCTATTATGAAGAAGGATGCTCAACGGGCACAACAGATAAAAACTACAGTACTTCACTCAGTGAAGAAGACATCATGAAAAAAATGAATGATGTTATGCCGAATGCATCTGAAAACGATGGTTTTTGGACGGCAGATCCGGAGGGCGGTTTCCCGCACCTGAACGATGTGTTGCTTCCCGAAACTCCCGACACTCATGAGCATACAGATGAAAACCCCAAAGACCACTACTGTGATGTTTGCGGTGAAAAGATGAGCGATCACGTAGATACAGACAAGAACCACGAATGTGACATTTGCGGCGAACCTATGGGTGAACACGCAGATAACGACAAGGATCACTACTGTGATTATTGCCATGAAAAGATGACCGACCACGTAGATACAGACAAAGACCACAAATGTGATATTTGCGGCGCAGAAATGGGCGAACACGCAGATAAAGACGGAGATCACAACTGTGATTACTGCGGCGAAAAAGTAAGCGATCACGTAGACGAAGACAAAGACCACAAATGTGACGTTTGCGGCGCAGAAATGGGCGACCATGAAGATAAAGACGGAGATCACAACTGTGATTACTGCGGCGAAAAAGTAAGCGACCACGAAGACAAAGACGGCGACGGCAAATGCGACGTTTGCGGCGAAGACATGGGAACAAAACCGACAGATCCGTCAGATCCTTCAGACCCGTCAGATCCTTCAGATCCGTCAGATCCTTCAGACCCGTCAGATCCGTCAGATCCATCTGATCCGTCAGACCCATCTGATCCGTCAGACCCATCAGATCCTTCAGACCCGTCAGACCCATCAGATCCTGTAAATCCATCAGATCCTTCTGACCCGTCAGACCCGTCAGATCCGTCAGATCCGTCAGATCCTGTAAATCCATCAGATCCTTCTGACCCGTCAGACCCATCAGATCCTTCAGATCCGTCAGATCCTTCAGATCCGTCAGATCCTTCAGATCCGTCAGATCCGTCAGACCCGTCAGACCCGTCAGATCCGTCAGATCCATCAGATCCTTCAGACCCATCAGATCCTGTAGAACCTTCAATCCCGAGCCACGAACACGTTGATAAAGACGGCGACGGTTACTGCGACGAATGCGGCAACAAAATGCCTATAAAAGATGAGAACTGCGATTGTATTTGTCACAGAACAGGAAAAATCTGGAAGATATTCTTCAAGATTTATGTTGTATTCTGGAAACTCTTCGGAATTAACCCTGTTTGCAAATGCGGTAAACTTCACTGGGTTGGCAGATTTTTTTAAGTTCTTATATAATTTGAACCTATAAGATATTAAGCGGTGCAGAGATCGATCTGCACCGCTTACTTAATTATATTGCGAAAAATATAATAAATTTTTGACTAATAATTCTTTAATACAGCCTTTGTTTTAAAATTATGCTTGTGTGTATAAAAAAGTAAAAATAATCGAATAAATGTAAAATATACCAATTAACTTTTTGCTTATAAATATGCACATAAGATTAATAAAATTGCTAAAAAAACATGAAAAAATCGCTTATTTTCTAATTAAGTTAAATTTTGCATATAAAATATATAACAAAAAAGAAAATATTTGTTAAATATAAATATAGACAAAATAGAAAAAAAGTGTATAATATTTAAAGCTGTGTTATCTAAAAAGAATTAAACCTTCTTATTGGATCAGCGCAAAAAAATAAAAATATACAGAAAGGAGGGCAAAATTTAACTTTTTAATGAAATAATTGTACTTGTCTTTAGTACAGCTTTTTTGTCGTTTAAAGCGACAGATTAATTATTTTAAAAAGGAGCGCATATTTTTTATGAAAAACGCAAAGAAAGTTTTATCGATTGTCTTGGCAGTAATCATGGTTATGTCAACATTTGCCATGAGTTTCAGTGCTTCGGCTGCAACCGTAACCGGAGAATATATTACAGACGAAACTACAAAAAATGTTGGCGAAACCGGAACTTGGTACAGACTTCCCACATTGACCTTCACATGCCCCAGATGCAATAATGTTGCTTCTGAGTATATTCCTGAATGGTATAATGCTGACAGCGTAGAAGTATCAGAAGAAGGTATTATTGATAATATCAGATATTCTATTGGCAGATGGCCGAGCTATGACTTCTACAATGGTCTTGAATGTTTCCTGCTTGAGTATGATGCCATAAGCGCAGGTACAGTGACTCTTACAGTTCATTTGAGATATCGCTTCTATGCAGATGCTGAGGTGGGATACTGTGGTACTTGTGGTCAATATCTTTCAACTCCGGCAGACTATAACGACCATGTTGACACGGCTGTTTTAACAATCAATGTTGTAAATCCGGTACATGACCACGTAGATGCAGACAACGATCACAACTGTGACATTTGCGGCGAAAAAGTAAGCGAACACGTAGACGCAAATAACGACCACAAATGTGATGTTTGCGGTGAAAAAGTAAGCGAACACGAAGATTCAAACAACGACCACATATGTGACGTATGCGGCGAAAAGATGAGCGAACACGTAGACGCAAATAACGACCACAAATGTGATGTTTGCGGTGAAAAAGTAAGCGAACACGAAGACGCAAATAACGACCACAAATGTGACGTATGCGGCGAAAAAGTAAGCGAACACGAAGACGCAAATAACGACCACAAATGTGACGTATGCGGCGAAAAGATGAGCGACCACGTAGACGCAAATAACGACCACAAATGTGACGTATGCGGCGAAAAGATGAGCGACCATGTAGACGCAAATAACGACCACAAATGTGATGTTTGCGGTGAAAAGATGAGCGACCATGTAGACGCAAATAACGACCACAAATGTGACGTATGCGGCGAAAAGATGAGCGAACACGAAGACGCAAATAACGACCACAAATGCGATGTTTGCGGCGAAAAAGTAAGCGAACACGAAGACGCAAATAACGACCACAAATGTGACGTATGCGGCGAAAAGATGAGCGA
>CANQLQ010000043.1 GCA_947624755.1 uncultured Clostridia bacterium
GACAAAAGGGTCAGGGGCCTACGGACGGTGCCCTCATCGCAGCCCGCAGGCTGCGAAATTTTTGTCTAAAAGAGCGCAGGAGGAGCGAAAAACAGTCCGGTGGACTGTTTTTCGGTGGGGATTCTCGCCTGTCGGCTATACTTTTTCTACACGCTGAGTAATCTCTGATTAAATCAGAAATTCCTTAAAACTAAAGGGGTTATCGCTCTTCGTTTTGCCGATTTGCGACAACCCCTTTTTTCTGCTTATATTTTATATTATGTTTTAAGGAAAATCAGCCTTTAGCTTCAAACCATGTTTTGCCGACGTGAACATCAGATATAAGCTTTACCCTCATTTTGCAGGCATTTTCCATTTCTTCTTTGAGTACCTGAGCAATTTCATCGCTTTGAAGTCTGCTGCATTCTACTATAAGTTCGTCATGTACCTGCATAATAAGCTTTGCGTTAGGATATTCTTTTTTCAGTCTTTCATAGACTCTTACCATTGCAACCTTAATAATATCCGCCGCTGTACCCTGTATCGGCATATTTCTTGCAACTCGTTCTCCGAAAGCCTGAAGCATTTTGTTTGAAGCGGTAAGCTCGGGAAGATATCTTCTTCTATGAAAGATAGTTTCGGCAAAACCGCTTTCTCTTGCCGCCGCAACTACGTCTTTCATATAACGGTCAACTTCGCTGTAATGGTGAAGATAGCCTTTGATATAGTTGTCGGCTTCTTTCCTTGTGACACCTATATCCTTTGCAAGCGAAAATGCGCCGATTCCATATACAATACCGAAGTTTACGGCTTTGGCTCTGCTTCTCATAAGAGGTGTTACCATTTCTTTGGGCATACCGAAAACCTGTGAGGCGGTTATTGTATGAATATCATCGCCACGGTTGAACGCTTCAATCATTGTTTTATCGTTTGCAATATGTGCGAGCACACGAAGTTCAATTTGAGAATAGTCGGCGTCAACAAGTACGTTGCCCTCATCGCAGGTAAAGAATTTTCTAAGCTGTCTGCCCTCTTCATATCTTACGGGAATGTTTTGAAGATTCGGCTCAAGTGAAGAAATTCTGCCTGTTCTCGTTTCCGTCTGATTGAGCGTTGAACGGATCCTTCCGTCTTTTTCGATAACCTTTGCAAGGCCGTCACAGTAAGTAGATTTAAGCTTTGCAAAGGTTCTGTATTTTAAAATATCTGCCACAACAGGATATTCAAACGAAAGTTGTTCAAGCACTTCCGCACTTGTTGAATAACCGCTTTTTGTTTTTTTCTTTGCCGGAAGTCCCATTTTTTCAAAAAGCGCTTCACCTAACTGCTTAGGTGAATTGAGATTAAACTCAAAACCTACCTTTGAGAATATGTCTGCTTTTATAGCTTCTATTTTTTCCTCAAGCTCTTTGCCGTAGCTTTCAATTGAGTCACGGTCAATAAGAAAGCCGGTATGCTCCATATCTGCAAGCACTTTTGCAAGAGGAAGTTCAATTTTATAAAACAAGTCATACTGTCCGTCGGTCTTCATTTTTTCTTTTGCCCTTTCGCAGACCGCTTCCATTACAGCGGCCGAAAGGACGGCTTCTTTTATTGTTTCGGGACATTCAACTTCGGGGACTGTGATGTTTAGTTCACCTGCAAGCCTAATAGGATCGTATCCGCTTGCGGAAGGATTGAGGATATAGCCTGCAAGAGTCGTATCCATTTTTACATTTTCAATATTCTTGCCTTTTGAAAAAGCATAACGATAAAGGTTCTTTACATCACAGGTATATTTTTCGGTTTTACCAAAAAGAAATTTATCCGTAAACTCGTCAAAATCAAGGCAATCAGATGAGACATAAATAACTTCGTTTTCTATTTTGAAGAAATATGAGCAAATATCTTTGCCGCAAAAAGCTGCGGTGAAAAAAGCTTTGCCTTTATTATGAAGCGCTCCGAGAAGTCCCATAAGGTCACGCTCTTCTTTAAAGCTTATACCCTGCCTTTGATCGGCCGTATCTTCATCCGCGCTAAAACTTTCACGGGTAAGACCAAACCTTTCGATTATACCGAACATTTCGAGTTTTACAAGAAGACGTATAGCGTTTACATTATCAACGGCTTTTATATTATATGCGTTCATATCAAGGTCAATCGGAGCCTCAAGGCAGATAGTACCGAGAGTACGGCTTAGATATGCGCTGTCTTTGCCGGCTTCAAGCTTATCATGAACACCCTTTTTGATATCAAGAGAATCTAAATTTTCATAGATATAATCAATATTTCCAAAACGCACAATCAAATCGCCTGCGGTTTTCTGACCTATTCCGGCAACGCCGGGTATATTATCGGAGCTGTCCCCCATAAGAGCCTTAATTTCAATCATCTGCTTTGGTTCAACACCGTAATCTTCAAAAAGCTTTGCCTTGTCATAAACGGTGGTAACGGCCTTGCCCATTTTTGTTGATGCGAGAAGCACACTTGTGTTGTCGGACACAAGCTGAAGCGAATCTCTGTCCCCTGTTGCAAGAAAGCACCTGTCCTCACCTTTGCAGTTGGCGGAAAGCGTTCCCAATATATCGTCGGCCTCATAGCCTTCTTTTTCAACTATGGTATAGCCAAGATAAGTAAGAATTTCTTTGAGAATCGGTATCTGACTTGCAAGCTCAGGCGGCATACCTTTCCTGCCCGCCTTGTATCCGTCATACATTTTGTGACGGAAAGTCGGCGCTTTAAGGTCAAATGCAATTGCAGCCTTATCAGGCTGACATTCTTCCTTGAGCTTAATGAGTATATTTAAAAAGCCGTAAATTCCGTTTGTGAACTGACCGTCTTTGGTTGTAAGGAGCTTTATTCCGTAAAATGCACGGTTGACGATACTGTTTCCGTCAATAACAAGCAAGCGCATAATTGTACCTCCGCAAAGTTAAAGCAAGTACTGATTAATTAAACGTATCCTATAATTGGCAAGGCACGCATGGCGTGGCAGGCATCGCCTGCACGAATTACGCGGACACGCATGGTGTGGCGGGCATCGCCCGCAGGAATTACGCGGGATAGAAATTATATAAAATTATAATTTTACTCCGCGAAAACACTTTGTCCCTAATTGAAAGTATCTTTTATATTCCGCAATACTTTGTGCATTGCCGAGTATTTTGGCAAAGTATTATGGAAAATTTGTAGACAAAATGACAAAATAATTTACCGTCAAGAAGGACAGCTTGTATTAATCAGTAATTCACTAAGTATTTCTTAGTTCTTTCTTATAAAGTATACCACAAAATTTGTTTTATTGGTGACATTTTCAAAAAATTATGATAAAATAATGCTTGCTGAAAAACCAAGAATAATCAAAACCGTTTTTTACAAATACTAAGTAATCTCTGATTAATTCAGGATGTCTAAACGGAATAATTTACCGACAAGTATGGCTGCTTGTATTAATCACCGATTCCCTAACAGCAAAAAAAGAAAGGAATGCAAAGACACGTTTCTCTTGCATTAAAAGTATAAATGAAACTCGGAAATATTGAACTTGACCCGCGCACGGCAGGTCTTGCGCCGATGGCGGGCGTTGCGGATATGGCTTTTCGTGAGCTGTGCGTGGAATACGGAGCAACTTATGTTGTGTCCGAAATGGTAAGCAGCAAGGGGCTAACCATGCACGACAGAAAAAGTAAACTTCTTCTCGTTCTTTCAAATAAAGAACGCCCTGCCGCCGCTCAAATTTTCGGAAACGATCCTCAAATTATGGCACAGTCGGCAAGAAGCTGTCTTGCCTTCAAGCCCGACGCAATTGATATTAATATGGGCTGTCCCGCACCGAAAATTGCAGGCAGCGGCGGAGGTTCGGCTCTTTTGAAAGACCCTGCCCTTGCCGAAAAAATCATTAAAGCTGTTGTCGATGCGGTTGAAATTCCCGTAACGGTCAAAATCCGTACAGGTTGGGACAGCGAAAACATCAACGCAGTTGAAATAGCTCAAAGAGCGCAAAACGCGGGAGCTTGTGCAATAACCGTTCACGGCAGAACGAGGTCACAGATGTATGCGCCGCCGGTCGATACAAAAACAATTGCTCTGGTCAAAAAAAGCGTTTCAATTCCCGTTATTGCAAACGGCGACATTGTTGACGGTCTTTCGGCGGCAAAAATGATAGAAGAAACCGGCTGTGACTACCTCCTTGTCGGAAGGGGCGCACTCGGAAGACCATGGGTTTTCAGTCAGATCCAGGCTTACCTTAAACACGAAGTTATTCTTCCCGAACCGCCGGTAAGTGAAAGAATGAGAGTTATGGTAAAGCACATAAAAAGGCTATGCGACTATAAAGGCGAAAAGGTCGGTATTCGTGAAGCAAGAAAACACGCCGCATGGTACATCAAAGGTATCAGAGGAGCCGCTTCATACCGTCAACAGGCAGGCACACTGTCAAGCATTGAACAGCTTGAAGAGCTTGCATTTAAAATAAGCGTTGATAACAGTTAATACTGATCATTATTTAAAAGCAGACGCCGGACAGCAAGGATTTTTGTGTCAGGCAAGAAAGACGGTGCAGGTAATACTTTCGTATTTCAAAGCCTGCTTAAAAAGCATAGCGTGAAAAATACCGGCGCGAATGCCTGATATTAATTGAAGATTAATAAAGGAAGCCCTGATTAATTCAAAGGCTTCCTTAGTTTTATATTTTATAATTAAATTGCTCTGCTGAAAAATCCGGCTTAAAATCCGAAATCACCAAAATAATCTTCAAAGAAATCTTCAAAGCTTGATGCTCCGCCGTGATTGTAACCTCCGTTATTTTCCTGAGCAGTTGTTGTTTCTTCCGCAGAACCCTTATCTTCAATAAGAGTTATTGTTACATCAAAGGTCGATGTTTGATAAGTTCTGCTTTCGACTCTGCAAAGGGTAAGTGTAAGCGTATCTCCGACATTGCCCGTGTTGATAAGATCAAGAAGCACGTCAGATGTATCCATTTTTTTGCCGTTGACCGCAATTATAAGGTCGCCGACTTTAACGTCAGTATTTGCAAGAGAGCTGTCGTCGGAAATTCCTGCAATTACAAGCGAACCGGTCGGAAGTCCTTTTATGGCAACTACCATGCTGTAAAGCTGGTAAGAATCAACCGAAGCATATTCTATTCCGAGTTTAGGTCTGTTCGGAACATATTTATAAGTGATAAGATTGTCAACAACAGGTTTGACTATTGACATCGGAACGGCAAATCCCATACCTTCATAATCGGTTGCGGCAATTTTTGAGGAGTTAATGCCTATGACCTGTCCTGCGCTGTTGACAAGAGCGCCGCCGGAGTTGCCGGGATTAATAGCAGCATTATGCTGAATACAGGTCATGGTATATGTTCCCGAAACGGAGCGGTCAATAGCAGAAACGATTCCGTTCGTAATTGAACCGAAATATTCAGAGCCTCCGGGATTTCCTATAGCATAAACAGGTTCACCGACTTCAAGGGCGGTGGAATCACCAAATTCTGCAATCGGAATATCGGTCGCCTCAACCTTCAAAACACCGATGTCGGTTCTTACATCAAAAGCAACCATTTCAGCGGTATAGTTTTTACCTTCGAGAGTACGGATACCGTAAGTTACACCGCTTTCGTTTATTACATGAGCGCAAGTAATAATATAGGTATATTTGCCTGTTGAATCAACGCCCATTGCAACGCCCGAACCTTCACCCGAAAGCTGACTGCTTTTGTAAGTCATTACTCCGACAACACTCGGTCTTGCCTTTTTTGCAACATCAACTGCCGAAAGTTCCTTAACCGTTGCAGATGATGTTGTTTCAAGCTGAACGTGCTGTGAATCTTCGTTATCATTTTTGTCGGATTCCTCAGAGGACGAACCTTGTGATGTAAAGGCCGACGTAGTTGAATCGGTTATCGAATTGTTGTTATCTTTTGGGAACAGCGATCTTACTACAGAAAAAAGTCCAATAATAACTGCAAGTACGATTACAACTGCAACGACCTTTTTTCCTTTTGAAGATTTTTTCTTCCCATTTTGAGGCGGCATATTGTTTGGATAAGAATTATAATTATTTGAACCGTTAAAATCGTAAGGTCTGAATGAACCGTTTTGCTGATTCTGAGCATTATAGTTCGGGTTATTATATCCGTTTTGATTCATGTAATTATTGTACCCGCCTTGATATTGGTCAGTATTGCCGCCATTTTGTGAATCTGAATATGATGTGTTCGGATTACTGTATTGGTCTTGAGGTGTTGTATTTTCCTCTTGTGATGAAAAATAATTTCCCTGTTCTTCTTCATTTACAGGATTTTCACTTGAATTTTGCAAAGTTTCATTTTCATAATCTGATTCATTTGAAAAATTTGCGTTTTCAAAATCATCTGTTTTGTTTTCAAAATCATTTGACATAAAGCTTTGCTCCTTTCTTTTTTTAATATTTTTTATAGGTAAAAATTTACTATTTATCACTAAAAAAAACTTAAAAAAATAATTTAAAGTTACTTAAAATTACTTTTAGTCCAAAGGAATACTGAAAACAAATTCCAAACTTTCTCCGTCAACGCTCCTTGCGCTGATTTCACCGCCGTGCATATTTACTATGGTCTTGACGATATATAAGCCAAGTCCAACGCCTTTAACGTCAAAGCTTCTCGACTTGTCTACCTTATAAAATCGTTCAAATATTCTCGATATCTCTTCGTCTGTAATTTCTTTGCAGCTGTTTTTGATTGTTATATAGGTTTTATCGTCATTATTTTCTGCCTTAACAGATATTATTCCACCTTCGGGCGTAAATTTTACAGCATTGTCGAAAAGATTGTAGATAACCTGCTGGAAAAGATCCCGGTCGGCATTTATAATTACATTGCCCATTTCTTCAAAGCCTTCGACTCTGATATTTTTTTCGTTGATTTTTTTTTCAAACGACAGCAGTGTTTCAAAAATCTGATATGAAACATCATATTTCTTCGGTGAAATACTTACTTCGCCCGCTTCAATTTTTGAAAGATTGAGCATTGAAACTACTATTCTTGAAAGTCTTTTAACCTCGTTTGAAACAATTGAAAGATATTCAAGCGTCTTTTCACTCGGTACTGTTCCGTCAAGAATACCGTCGATAAAGCCGCCTATTGTCGTCATCGGAGTTTTCAGCTCATGAGAAACATTGGCAACAAAGCTCTTTTGCGCCTCATCTTCAATTGACAGTTCATATGCCATTTTATTTAGTGACTTCGCAAATTCGCTTAGATACTCTTCTTTGTAATCTTCGTTTGCTCTGTAATCAAATTCGCCTTTTGCGAAATGATTGGTTACCTCTTTCATTTCTTTGACAGGCACAGTTATTTTTCTAACAAGTATATACAAAATAAAAAAGCTCGAAACTATAACGACAAAGAAAGTATAGAAAAAAATTCTTGAAATACTGAGCATATAAGGAACAAGTCCCGTAATTGCATCTTCAACGGCGAAAATTGCCCCTTTTACACTGCCTTCAATAATTATCGGAACAGCAACAACAAATTTTCCGAAGCCGAAAACTTCATCTCTTGTATAATCTGAAAAACCGTTGTTAAGCGCTCGTTTCATATAGCTTTCGGAAATTATAACCGACTTGTGAATTTCGCATTTTTGAACATGATTTGAATTACTTTCATCCGAACAGATAACTATGCGGCCGTCAACATTTGTAATAAAATAATCGGATTGAGTTGAATTTGACATTATTTTAAGGATTTTATTTATCAGGTTTCCATTGGATTCATCGTTTGCATTTACAAAAATATCGTCAGAAATAGAAGCGATATAATTAGCATTATCGGTCAGAACTTCTATTTTTTCATTCCACCATTGAACCGAAATAAAAATCATCAGAAAAGCGCCTACAACAAAGAGATATCCAAAAACAATAGCAATCGTTTTTGAATAATACTTGCGGAACAAAGAGCCTTTTTTCAATAAGTCTTTCATTGTTTTTTCTCCTTTGATACTAATCATCATTTAAAAACAAGCGCTGAGCGGTGAAAAATTTCTCGTCAGGCAAGTAAGACTGTGCAGGTAATACTTTCGTATTTTTAAGCTGTCCTGCGAAAAAATACCGCCGTGAATGTCTGATTTTAAATGAGGATTAATGAAGCTCAGATTAAATCTAAGGAAGCACTGATTAATTCAGGGTGTCCTAATTGGCGAGGAAATTTTTCGTCAGTTTGTTCAAAAATTTGAGGCAATACTTTGTGTATTAACGAGAATTTTTGGGTAAACTGACGGAATAATTTACCGTCAAGTAGGGCTGCTTGTATTAATCAGTGATTCCCTAATGCTCACACGCATGGCGTGGCGGACATCGGCGGGCATCGCCCGCATGAATTACGCGGGTTGGATTTATGTAAACCTTTACCACTTGCCCCACGGCACGGCTTAGTGCTGAACCTATTTTCGTAATTTTTCAATTAGGCAATTTTGCCTCCCCTGAAAGGGGAGGTGTCACACGCAGTGTGACGGAGGGGTGGCGGGCATCGCCTGCACGAATTACGCGGGCACGCATGGCGTGCGGCAATTACGCGGCAGGCATCGCCTGCACGAATTACGCGGGATAGAAATTATATAAAATTATAATTTTACTCCGCGAAAACACTTGGTCACTAATTTGTATGTATCTTTTTATGTTCCAAATCTAAGGTAATACTTTGTGTATTAACGAGAATTTTTGGCAAAGTATTACGGAAAATTTGCAAGCAAGATAAGTATTATGCATTAAGCGTAATTTAATCAGAGGTTCCTTATTTAATTTCAACTTTTTGTACAGAAACAGACACCGTAAAAAACGATGCCTGCTTTTATTTATTTTAATAAAGAGATGAATCGGTATTAATTCAAAATTTATAATTATTTTACTTCAAATTTGTAACCGACACCCCAGACGGTACTAAGTGACCATTTGTCAGAAACGCCTTCAAGCTTTTCACGAAGACGCTTAACGTGAACGTCAACAGTTCTTGAATCGCCGTAATAATCAAAGCCCCAAACTTCATCAAGGAGTTGATCTCTTGTGAAAACCCGATTCGGATTTTTTGCAAGATGGAAAATAAGCTCCATTTCTTTCGGAGGCGTATCAACTACCACACCGTTGACCTTGAGTTCATAATTTGTAAGGTTAATAGATAGCTTATCATAGTTGACTTCCTTAATTTCATCCTGTGGATTTGCCGCAAGACGGCGAAGAACAGCCTTGATTCTTGCGACAACCTCTTTGGTGTCAAACGGCTTTACAATATAATCATCTGCACCGAGTTCGAGTCCGAGAACGCGGTCAAAGACTTCGCCTTTAGCAGTTATCATAATGATCGGAACGCTGGAAAACTTCCTGATTTCACGGCATACCTGCCAGCCGTCCATTTTTGGAAGCATTATATCAAGCAGAACAAGTGAAGGCGATTCTTCTTTAAATTTGCTGACAGCCGAAACGCCGTCATTGGCAATTACAACCTCATATTCTTCCTTTTTAAGGTAGAGCTTGAGAAGTTCGCAAATGTTAAGGTCATCATCAACAACCATAATTTTTTCTGCACTCATTTTAATTCCTCCGTTTAACTAATCATATATATTATTATACATTATTTATATTATTATTTCAACTTAAAATCAACTTTATTATATAATACGAAGAAATTTAAATCAAATAACAATTTGTAAAATTTTTACATTCTTGCCGGTGCGTCAACCTCAAGCATATTAAGTATACTTTTCATTGTATCTTTAACACAAATGCAAAGGCAAAGTCTTGCCTGCATCAGAGATTCATCTTCCGTATTAACTCTGCAAGCGTTATAGAATTTATGGAACAGAGTCGCAAGCTCAACCGCATAATGCGTTACCTTTGCAGGGTCTAAATTCTTTGCAGCGTTTACTATTACCTGCGGAAGGGTTGAAAGATAACGTATAAGCTCCCTTTCTTCACTTTCGGTAAGTTTTTCAAGTTCCTCAGCCGAACAATCCCTTGCCGATTTTCCTTCAGAGGCAAGCTTTGCAAGAATACTGCAAATTCTCGCGTGTGCATATTGGCAGTAGTAAACAGGATTCTGTGAGCTTTGTTCAACGGCAAGGTCAAGGTCAAAGTCCATAAGCGACCCCGGTTCTCTAATATTAAACATAAAGCGTACAGCGTCAATCGGAACTTCATCGAGAAGATCAACGAGAGTTATTGCTTTGCCTGTTCGTTTGGACATTCTTACAACCTCACCGCCGCGAACAAGACGGACAAACTGCATAAGAAGAATATCAAGTCTGCTGCTGTCAATACCTATAGCTTCCATTGCACCTTTCATTCTTGCGACGTGACCGTGGTGGTCAGCGCCCCAGACATCAATCGCTTTTGAAAAACCGCGTTTCTCAAACTTGTTTCTGTGATATGCAATATCAGCGGCAAAATAGGTTGGATTGCCGTTTGCACGCACAAGAACATCGTCCTTAAGTTCAAGCTT
>CANQLQ010000044.1 GCA_947624755.1 uncultured Clostridia bacterium
TACATCAATCCAACCCGCGTAATTCCTGCGGGCGATGCCCGTGGGCGACCACATGGGGTCGCCCCTACGCGATTTATGAAAAATTTAATTTGCTACAGCCCGGAGTATTTTGGCAAAGTATTACGGAAAATTTGCAAGTAAGATGAGTATTAAGACATAATCAGAGCTTCCTTAAAATAAAAACCCCTTGAATGCCGTAATTATAGGCTTTTCAAGGGGTTTTTATGGCGGAGAGCATGGGATTCGAACCCACGAACCGCTTTTGACGGTTACACGATTTCCAATCGTGCTCCTTCGACCAGCTCGGACAACTCTCCATTTTAACGATTGATATTATAACTTAATAAGAAACAAAAATCAAGCTTTTATTAATATTTTTTTGTAATACTTTATAATTAATTTTTGCAGCTTTAAAATTTTTACAATTTTGCCGCAAATAATATGCCAAGCTGTCTGCAATAAAAGAATGAACCGTACGGTGATGAACAAATTGACACTTTATGACACCTTGAGTGAAAGTGCGCTTCACTTAATGTATTTAAAATGTATGTAATCCTTAGAAAACAATTCATGTTTTGACACTTTATTTTACCGTTGCTGCACTAAGCCGACACCTAACCTTTATATGATACAAAACCGAATATAATATAATTAATGTTTTTGTTAAAAACCGCCTGATTTAAAAACCTTTTTTTGCTTATTCAGCATAGTTTTTTTCTTATGTATATTGACTTTGTAAATGATTTGAATTATAATTGGTGTAAGTTAGTGGGGAAAAATTGCAGTTGGATAGCAACTTAGTGTAAATTACTCCTCGGATTCGTTAAAAAAGGCAGGTGGATACAATGAGTGGAAATTTCAGCGGAACGTTTGAACATAATCTCGACTCAAAAAACAGATTGTTTATGCCTGCCGATTTTAAAGCGGTAATTGATGGTAAAATTACCATGAGACTTTCAATATCAAAGTATCCGCACATTGACTGCTTTAAAGAAGAGGAATTTGAAGACGTTGTAAAAAAAGAAGTTGAAAATTCTAAACTTACAATTTCACCCGATGCAATTGATTCAATTTCAAGATCTTATGCCAAGACCGTTTCAATAGATAATGGGGGAAGAATTTGTATTGCGTCGAAGCTTCTTGAAAAAGCCGGAATAACCAAAGAAAGTATTTTTGTCGGAAAGGGTAATCATTTTCAAATCTGGGATCCCGATATCCACGATAAGTATAACGACTATCTGTTTGATTGTGTTCTTGCCGACAGTGAAGCCGAAGATGCGGAACGCATTATGAATAATAAGTTCAGAAGCGAAGGAATGTTTTTAGAACCCAAAAATACGATAGGCTCTAAGTAAATCATATCGACTGATTTTTAAAGGAAATGGCGGCAACATGGAATTTTCGCATAAAAGTGTTTTGCTTGAGGAAACGATACAGTCGCTTAATATAAAAAGCGACGGGATATACGTCGACTGCACCGCAGGCGGCGGCGGACACAGCTTGGAAATTGCAAAAAGACTTGACAGCGGTTTGCTCGTTGCAATCGACCAGGATCCCGATGCAATTGAAGCGCTTCACGAAAGACTTGATGCTTATCCCTGCGTCAGAATAATTCACGATAATTTTTCAAATCTCAAAAAAATACTTGAACAGCAAAATATAGAAAAAGTTGACGGAATCCTTGCCGACCTCGGTGTAAGCTCGCATCAGCTTGACAAGGCCGAAAGAGGATTTTCGTTTCATAACGATGCGCCGCTTGATATGAGAATGTCACAGGAAGGTCCGACGGCGGCGGATCTCGTCAATACACTTGAAGAAAAAGCCCTCGCCTTGATAATATCGAGATATGGCGAAGAAAGGTTTGCAAGGAATATTGCCAAAAGCATCGTCAAGCATAGGCAAATCGCGCCGATTGAAACAACTCTTCAACTTGCCGAAATTGTCAAAAACGCAATACCTGCGGCGGCGAGAAGAACCGGCGGACACCCGGCAAGAAAAACCTTTCAGGCGCTTAGAATTGAAGTTAACGGCGAATTGGACAGGCTTACATCAACTCTTGATGTAATGTTCGACAGCCTTTGTGTTGGCGGCAGACTTTCAATCATAACTTTCCATTCGCTTGAGGACAGAATAGTAAAACAAAACTTTCTCAAACACTGTGAAGGCTGTATATGTCCGCCGGATTTTCCGGTTTGCGTTTGTGGAAGACTTCCGTCGGGAAAACTTCCGTTTAAATTCAAAAAAGCGGGCGAGAAGGAACTTGATGAAAATGTACGTTCAAGGAGCGCAACGCTGCGCACGATAGAAAAAATAAAAGAATAAGAAGTTTGTTGAAGCTTCCGAAAAAATAAGCGATTTTCAGGTTATATTTTCAGTTAATCATATTAAATGAATGAAAACAAAAGGCTCTCAGGCCTTCGGCAGTTAATTGTTTTTTTAGCCTGATTTTTGTGAGAAGGAGATTATAAAATGGCTCAGTATGCATATGATTTTTCGCTGTATAATAACGGTTCGGCAGCGCCTAATGTAATTCCTGAAAGAGAAAGGAAAACAGAGCCGCAGCCGTTGAAGACCCCGGAATTAAGGCCGCTTAAAAAACAAAGAGAAGACGTAAGAAAAAGCGAAATAGAAAGCGCAAAGGTAATTGCGAAATTTTTTGCCGGCGTTGTTTTCTGTGTGGTTATTTTCAGTGTTATATGCAGTAGCTTTGCAGCGGTAAAAAGCGCACAGTACTCAAAAATGAAATATGAGTCAGAAAGAAATCTTCTCGAAAACAGCTATCTTGAAAAATGCGCTGAACTAAACACTCTCGTAACGCCCGATGAAATTGTAAGAATTGCTGTTGAAAAGCTTGGTATGATTAAGGTCTCCGATGAAAACAAGCTTTATGCAAATACAGACAATGAGAATGTTATTCTTGTTTCTGCCGATAAATAACCGAAAAAAATTAAATGTTTTAGTTTTCTAAGCAATTTCAGAAGAAACTCAGAATATAATTAATTTAAGACGCACAAGAGCATGATATGCTCAAAAATATACGCCCGATATCGGTCAGCCGAATGAAGGCGTTTTTTCGATATTAAGGAAGCGCTTCCTTATGTGCGTAGTCTTTAAGATAATGACTTTATAAAGAATTTTCAATCATGTAAAAATTTTGGATTATAATCGTTTGCTAAAATAGGTATAACCGGACATAATGTTTTTTAATTGTTTCGGTTTACTAAAATATTGGAGATGGTTTGAAGTGAAAAAAATAAATTTTCAAAAAAATATTACTTCAAGAAGAACCGATCGTTCGTTTAGACTAAACGCAAGAGGTATTATAGGAGTTTTGCTTTCCTGCCTTGTTTTGCTAAGCGTATTTCGTTTGGGCTTTCTTATGTTTGTAAAAGGTGCGGAGCTTAGATCAAAGGCAGAACAGAATCAACTTTACGATGAACCTATTTCCGCTGTCAGAGGAACAATTTATGATTGCAATATGACTCCGATTGTCTCAAGCGCATCGGCCTGGATTTTGACCGTTGACCCCATTTCAATTTACAGAGATTATAAAAACAAGTTCCAAGAAGAAGTCGAAGAGGGCGTTTATGATTATGAAAAAGCTAAAACGCTTCACGATAAATTTTGCAAATTCATCAGTAAACATATTGCAAAAATTCTTGGAATGAAAACAAAAGAAGTATATGATATCATATCTTTTTATTATGATGAAGAAACCCAAAAGAATATTGCATATAAACGAATAAAGAAAAAGGTAACGGCTTCCGAAAGGCTAAAGCTCGATGAGATTTTCGCAAAAGAGTATGATTGCAATAAAGGAGGTTTTTATGTCAAGCCGGAAACCGATAACGATTCAAAAGAAAAGAAAAATGAAAAAGAAAATAAGCCGATAACATTCAAAATAGGATCATATTTCAGCTATGAAAACGATAACATAAGAATGTATCCGGACAACAATTTTGCTTCAACCATAATCGGTGTTACCAACTATGACGGTGACGGAATTGCCGGCGTTGAACAAAAGTATAACGATATTCTCAAAGGTGTTGACGGAAGGAAGGTCACTGCAAAAGATGCCTTTGGAAATGCTCTTGATTCAAGTTATGAGTCAATAATAGACGCTCAAGAAGGTAACGGTCTTGTTCTGACAATTGACTCCAATATTCAGTACTATCTTGAAAATTCGCTTTCTCAGGCGCTTAAAAATACCGGAGCAAACGGTACTTACGGAATTGTAATGGATGTTGACACGGGCGCAGTTCTCGCAATGAGCAACAAGCCTGACTTCAATATGAATGATGCATATACAATTGTTGACGAAAAAGCGATTGATAAAATAATTAAAGAAGAAAAGAAAAAAGGCAAGGAAATTTCAAAGACTGAAGCAAGAACGATAGCTCTTTATAACCAGTGGAACAGCTACTGTATTACAAGTACATATGAACCCGGCTCAACCTTCAAACTTTTTACCGCAAGCGCGGCTCTTGAAGAAGGCGTAGCCGACCTTTCGACAACATATACCTGCACAGGCGGGTATAAAATTAAGAACGGACCGGTTATCCATTGTGCAAATACCCTTGGACACGGAACTCAGACCTTTACACAAGGGCTTATGAATTCCTGCAACCCGTTTTTTATTAATCTTGGTCAAAAGCTCGGTTCAGAAACATATTACAAATATTTTGAAGCCTTCGGCTTCACCGAAAAAACCGGAATAGATCTTCCGGGTGAAGCTTCTTCGGTTTACCATTCAAAGGAAAATCTTAAAGTTACCGAACTTGCAAGTACATCCTTTGGTCAGTCATTCAGAATAAGTCCGATTCAGCTTATTACCGCTGTATGTTCTATAGCCAACGGCGGAAAGCTTATGAAACCATATGTTGTTGACAGCGTTGTGGATTCAAGCGGAAACGTAATTTCAAAAACCCAGCCTGAGGTCAGAAGACAGGTTATTTCAAGCAAGACGGCTCAAACGGTAAGACAGATGATGGAAGCCGTTGTTGAAAGCGGAACGGGTAAAAACGCATATATTCCCGGCTACAGAGTGGCGGGAAAAACGGCAACGAGTGAAAAACTTGACGACGACGACAAAAGATATAAAATGAAATATGTTGCTTCTTTTGTATGCTTTGCTCCGGCTAACGACCCACAGGTTGCAATTCTTGTCGGCGTTGACGAACCGCCGGGAGAATACAGAGGCGGCGGCGTTATTGCAGCGCCTATCGCAAAAGAAGTTATGGAATCGACACTGAAATATCTCAATGTTGAACCGCAGTATACAGCAAAAGAGCTTGCAAACGTAAGCAAAACAGCTCCGAATCTTGTCGGTGAAACAGTAGGTCAGGCAAAGATGATGGCGGCGGAAAAGGGCTTTTCCGTTAAAACTGTAGGTTCGGGCGATACAGTAATTTCACAGGTTCCTGCGGTAGGTCAGGCAATACCGGACGAAGGTATAATCATTATTTATACCGACGACAGCGCTAAGTCAGACAAAATGGTCAAGGTTCCGGATTTCAACGGTCTTACCGCAAGCCAGGCCAATGAAAAGGCGCACAGTGTCGGAATAAATATAACTCTTTCGGGTCCTTCGGGAGAAATGGGAGCCGTGGCATATAACCAAAACATAGCCGCAGGCACAGAAGTTGCGTCCGGCACAAGCGTCACAGTATATTTCCATACGACATCGCAGGCCGCAGACTGATAAAGGAACATTTAATAATAACTACAGCAATCACAAAGGAAATGATGTGCAAAGTTTTAAAAAAGTAATTTTAATGCAATGATATTTGTCGTTGCTGCGGGGGCATGGCATTGAAGCTTTCACATTTATTAAAGGAAATAAATATTTGCTTTGAAGGCGAAGACAGAGAAATCGAATTTATTACCGATGATTCGCGCAAATGCAAAAAAAACACACTTTTTGTTTGCCACGAAAAGGCAACGGAGTATATAGACAAGGCAAAGCAAAACGGCGCAGTATATGTTGTTTTGAAAGGTCGGGAAATATCCGACACAAGAAAAGCATACGCTATTCTTTGCAGAGCCTTCTTTGAAAAACCGGACGAAAAACTTAAAATGATAGGTGTAACCGGAACTAATGGGAAAACATCGGTTTCGTCAGCTATATGCTTTATGCTTGATATGAACGGGTATAAAACAGGACTGATAGGAACGGTTACAAACCGTTTCGGTGAAGAAAAGCCGTCCGAAATGACAACACCGGATTGTTTTGAGCTTTATTTGATGCTTTTTAATATGGTGAAGAACGGTTTTGAATATTGCGTTATTGAAGCGTCGTCTCAGGGACTTGTTCAAAAGCGGCTTTTCGCGATTAACTTTGAAATTGCAATTTTTACAAACATCACCGAAGATCATCTCGATTACCACAAAAGCTTTGAAAATTATAAAAACGCCAAACTTATGCTTTTTGAAAGCTGTAAAACCGCAATAATAAATTATGATGATAACTTCAAAGATGAATTTATAAAAAAATGCAAAGGCAAGGTTCTTACCTATTCAATCAAAAGCGATGAAGCAAGCTATACGGCAAAAAATATAAGGTTTTTTCCGGATAGTACGACATATGAACTCGTATCCGATTCAATAATTCACCGTATAACTCTGCATACTCAGGGGGATTTTTGGGTCGCTAATTCTCTTGCCGCAATTGTCTGCGCGCTTGAATGCGGACTTACAACGGCTCAATGTTCATTTTCTCTTCGCAATTTCAGCGGTGTAAAGGGAAGAATGGAGCTTTTGCAGACCGATAGAGATTTCAGAGTAATAATTGATTATGCTCATACCGCTGACGGCTTGCAGAATGCTCTTTTGTCGCTTAAAAGATTTTGCGGCGCAAGGCTGATACTTGTGTTTGGCTGCGGCGGCGACAGGGAAAAAGAAAAAAGAAGCCGTATGGGTGAAATAGCGGCAAAAATTGCAGACATTGTTTTTGTCACAAGCGATAATCCCAGAACAGAAGATCCGCTAAAAATAATTGATGATATACTCGTCGGAATGAAAAAAACAAAAACTCCGGTTTTTATAATCGAAAACAGGAAAAAGGCTATTTTTGAAGCTCTTAAAAAAGCTAAATCGGGCGATACTGTTCTGATAGCCGGAAAAGGTCATGAGGATTATCAGATCCTCGGCAACAAAAAAGTACCTTTTGATGAAAAAGAGATTGTTTTAGAAGCTTTGAAAAATATATAATTTATAATGTGATATAATATAAAATATCAACTGTAAAAAAGGAGGATGTTTCAATATGAACAACATCACATTGGCAGTAATTGCGGCAATAATTGCTTTTGTAACGACAGCCGCGCTCGGAATAGTTCTTATTCCCGCGCTGCATAAGCTTAAATTCGGGCAGAATATTATTGAAGATTTCGGTCCGAAATGGCACGCAAAAAAACAGGGTACACCGACAATGGGTGGAATTATGTTCATAATCGGAATAATTTTTGCCACTGTAATCGCCCTTCTTGTAGGTAAATTCTCAGGTGTGAGCATATTCCCCGAAACTTCCGAACTGCGATCAAATGAAATAGTTAAGCTTGTTTCAAGCCTGCTTCTTGCGGTTTGCTTTGCCCTTGTCGGTTTTACAGATGACTATATCAAGGTTGTAAAGAAAAGAAACCTTGGTCTTACCGAAATTCAAAAATCAATTCCGCAGATCATTATTATTGCCGGTTATCTTGCAACCCTCGGCGTTTCGGATAACACCGCAATGTTAATTCCCGGAATCGGTAAAATTGCTCTTGACAGTGTTGCGGGACATATCTTTTTCTGCATTTTCGGGGTTTGCGTAATTTACGGTACGGTAAATGCGGTCAACTTTACCGACGGTCTTGACGGACTTTGCGCCGGTGTAACGCTTCCCGTTGGCGTAGCTTTTGCGGTTATGGCGGCGATGTATAAGCTGACGTCCATAAGCCTTGTCGGAGCCGCTCTTGCCGGAGCAGTTGCAGGCTATCTTATCTGGAACCATTATCCCGGAAAGGTTATGATGGGCGACACAGGCTCAATGTTTCTCGGCGGTCTTATTGTTGCTCTTGCGTATTCAATTGACTGTCCGCTTATTCTGCTTCCGGTCGGAATCGTTTATGTTATTGAAGCTCTTTCCGATGTTATTCAAATCGGCAGCATCAAAATCCGACATAAAAAGGTTTTCAAAATGGCGCCGATTCATCATCACTTTGAATTGTGCGGCTGGAGCGAAAAAAAGATCGGCACGGTTTTCAGTCTTGTAAGTACGTTGGGCTGCGCAGTCGGAATTTTCCTTATGTACATTACTCTGCCATAACAAATAAAAGAACTTTACAAAAAGGAGTGAAGAGCTTGGGAAATCAAAAACGGGGGTCTGATTTACCCCAAAAGGGCGGAATTTCAAAATTTTATAAAACAGTTACTCACCACGGTAAAATTGATATAATCTTTTGCTGTCTCGTCCTTTTACTTTTTGGAATAGGGCTTGTAATGATGTATTCGGCAAGCTATGCATACGCTCAGGTAAACCGTTCTTCACCTTCATATTTCTTCTTGAGACAGCTTATATTCGGTCTTGTTGGAATTGCAGCGATGCTCATTATCAGCCGTATTGATTACAGGGTGCTGAACAGTTGGGTAACTCCCTGCATTTTCGTTCCGGTTTCAATAGTTCTTGTATTCGCCGCGATTTTCGGCGGTTCGGGCAGCAGTACAAATGACCGTTGGATAAGAATCGGACCTTTCAGCTTTCAGCCGTCAGAGCTTATGAAGTTCGTTATTATTCTTACTTTGTCATATATGCTTTGCATACTTTATGATACGATGAGAGCTTCGGGAAATAAATGCGTAACTCCGAAAAGAGCAAGGCTTACAAAATTTGAGCAATATTTGTTTTATTTTATTGATACGCCGACAAAAAGCTTTTGGCTTTTGCTTATTACGGTAGGGATGTTTACCGGCTTTATATTGCTGGGCAAACATCTTTCGGGCGCAATAATCGTTTTGCTTGTCGGTCTTTCAATGATGTGGGTAGGCGGAGCGAGCAAAAAATGGATGGCGCTTATCCTCGCTGCAGGTCTTGGGGTATTGACTATTGTAATAATAAAACCTGATATACTCAGCTTTTTCAGCGACTATGCGGTTGAAAGAATCCTTGTTTGGAAGACGAAATCCACTCAGGGACAAACCGACTATTGGCAGACTCAGCAGGGACTTTATGCTATCGGTTCGGGAGGGCCTTTCGGTGTTGGCTTCGGTCAGTCAAAACAAAAGCTTCTTTATGTTTCCGAACCGCAGAACGACTTTGTGTTTACAATAGTCTGTGAAGAACTCGGCTATGTCGGAGCAATTTTGATAATTCTTCTTTTTGCGGCAATGATTGTAAGAGGCTTCATGATAAGCGTAAAAACCTCGGATTATTTTGGCTCGCTTCTTGTTATCGGTATAATGATGCAAGTTGCAATTCAGGTTATACTTAATATTGCTGTTATTACCGATGTCGTTCCTAACACAGGCGTTCCGCTGCCGTTTTTCAGCTATGGCGGTTCTGCGTTGGTAATTCTGCTTTGTGAAATGGGTGTAGTTCTTTCCGTTTCACGAAGGTCATATCTTGACAAAGAATAAAGCTTAAAGGTATAATAATTTAACTTTCTAAATAAAAAAATAAACATTTCATATTGGAAAAAGGCACTTCTTTAAGGAAGCGCTGATTAAATCTAATACTCCGGCGGGCATCGGCGGACATCGTCCGCAAGAATTACGCGTGTTGGATTGATGTAAGCCTTTACCGCTTGCCCCACGGCACGGCTTAGTGCTGAACCTATTTTTGCAAGTTTCCGATTAAGCAATTTTGCCTCCCCTGAAAGGGGAGGTGTCACACGCAGTGTGACGGAGGGGTGGCACGCATGGCGTGGCGGACATCGTCCGCAGGAATTACGCGGGCACGCATGGCGTGGCGGACATCGTCCGCAGGAATTACGCGGGATAGAAATTATATAAAATTATAATTTTACACCGCGAAAACACTTTGTCACTAATTTGGAAGTATTTTTTATGTTCCAAAAATATAAGGCAATACTTTGTGTATTGCCGAGTATTTTGGCAAAGTATTACGGAAAATTTGCAAGCAAGATGAGTATTAAGCATTAAAGCGTGATTTAATCAGAGATTCCTTAATTGTTTTGGGAAGTGCCTAAAGGTATAAATTAAGGGGAGATAATAATGAAAGTTCTTTTTGCTGCCGGTGGCACCGGCGGACATATCAATCCGGCTCTTGCTGTCGCAGGTGAAATAAGAGAAAGATATCCCGACGCTGAAATTCTTTTTATCGGTACGAAAGATAAAATGGAAGCAAAGCTTGTCCCTGCCGCAGGTTTTAATTTTGAAACGATTGATATTTC
>CANQLQ010000045.1 GCA_947624755.1 uncultured Clostridia bacterium
TGAGAAATATACGAAAATTTAATAATTTTTAATTGAATTTTAACAAATTATTAATAGGTCTATATTCAATCTGAACCGAGGATTTATATGTAATGTGTCGCCCTGTAAAAAGAATTAGTATAATTCATAATTGCCCCAAAAATTATTCCCCGACTTACCTTTTACGGTATGCCGGGGAATGGTAAAAATAAGTCTATGTCAAAAATGCGGTGAAAAATCAGAGCTTCAACCTGTACAATGTACGCAAACCGTCTTATCTAAGACAGTTTACTGTTTAAAACGGTCAAAGAAGCTCTTCTTTTCTTCTGTTGCCGTACCGTCATCAATGTTGTTTTTCGGCTTGTTTTCGAGGGTTTTGTCAAATTCGCGAAGCATTTCTCTTTGCTTGCCGTTAAGGTTCTTCGGCACATCAACTATAATTTTTACATATTGATTGCCCCTGCCTCTTCCGCCGAGCTGTTGAATACCCTTGTTTTTGAAGCGGAAAACTTCACCCTGTATAATGTACGCAAACCGTCTTATCTAAGACAGTTTACTGTTTAAAACGGTCAAAGAAGCTCTTCTTTTCTTCTGTTGCCGTACCGTCATCAATGTTGTTTTTCGGCTTGTTTTCGAGGGTTTTGTCAAATTCGCGAAGCATTTCTCTTTGCTTGCCGTTAAGGTTCTTCGGCACATCAACTATAATTTTTACATATTGATTGCCCCTGCCTCTTCCGCCGAGCTGTTGAATACCCTTGTTTTTGAAGCGGAAAACTTCACCCGGCTGAGTTCCTGCCGGAAGGTCGTATTTGACCTTGCCGTCAAGAGTCGGAACGTAAACCGTATCGCCAAGAGCCGCCTGAGCAAATGTTACAACAAATTCACACCAAACATCAAAACCGTCGCGTTCAAAGAACGGGTGCGGTCTTACGTTTACAATAACACGAAGGTCGCCCGTTTCGCCTCCGTTTATGCCTTTGTTGCCCATACCGCGAACATTGAGAGCCTGACGGTCATCAATTCCTGCCGGGATAGTTACGTCAACCGATGCGGGTTTGGATTCTGCGCCCGTTCCATGGCACTTTGGACATGGATTTTTGATAATTTTTCCTCTGCCGCCGCAGGCCGAGCATTGTTTGGTTGAGCTCATCACGCCAAAAGGCGTTCTTTGCTGAACAGTTACCTGCCCTCTTCCGCCACAAGTCGAACAGGTTTCGGGCTGTGTACCTTTTTTACAGCCGTTGCCGCCGCATTCGCTGCAAACGTCAACTCTGTTGATTTTGACCGTTTTCTTGCAGCCTTTAGCCGCTTCTTCAAACGAAAGCGTCACACTTGCCTGTATGGTTGAACCCTTTCTCGGAGCATTAGGATTGCTTCTCTGACGTCCTCCGCCAAAGCCGCCGCCGAAAAAGCTGCCTAAAATGTCGCCGAGGTCAAATGCATCACCAAAATCAAATCCGCCGAATCCGCCGCCTGCGCCAAAGTTGGAGTCAACGCCTGCGTGACCGTATTGGTCATAGCGTGCTTTTTTCTGTTCATCGGAAAGAACTTCATAAGCCTCATTGGCTTCTTTGAACTTTTTTTCGGCTTCTTTGTCACCGGGATTTAGATCCGGATGATATTTTTTTGCACACTGTCTGTATGCCTTTTTTATTTCATCGGCAGAAGCAGTTTTGCTAACGCCTAAAACCTCATAATAATCTCTCTTATTTTCTGCCACGATTATGTTCCTCTCAATTCACGTTTAGGAAATTACGAACAAATTCGGCGCTCACTATTAAAAGCGTCAAACTTTGGGGCTGTCGAAGTAGGGGCGACCCCATGTGGTCGCCCAAAAACCGATTTCAATTTTACAAAAAATTCGCCAAAGAATCGCAAAATTCCATAAAATTATGAATTTAACTACAACTATTGTTTTAATTTTAACTACCTAAGTTTACATCTGATTTTTTGATATATTATTCAGCATCGGTGAAGTTAGCATCAGTGTATCCTGCGTCGGTATAACCGTCGTTCGGCTGAGCTCCGCCCTGTGCGCCGCCTGCAAAATCGTTCGGGTTGAAGCCCTGAGCGCCGCCCTGTGCTGCCTGCTGAGCTGCGGCCTGCTGATAAAGCTTTTCCGAAATCTTATAGAAGGACTGCTGAAGAGCTTCTTTTTCGTTTTTGATCAAGTTGATATCCTGACCGGTAAGAGCGTTCTTTACAGCGTCAATCTTTGACTGAAGCTCGCTCTTGTCGTTTGCGTCAAACTTGTCGCCTTCGTCTGCTATAATTTTTTCGCACTGGTAAACGAGCTGGTCTGCTTCGTTTCTTGTGTCAATTTCTTCACGGCGCTTTTTGTCTTCCTGTGCAAACTGTTCAGCTTCTTTAACTGCCTTTTCAATGTCCTCTTTTGACATATTTGTTGAAGCTGTAATAGAAATTGACTGCTCCTTACCTGTGCCGAGGTCTTTTGCCGAAACGTGAACAATACCGTTTGCATCAATATCAAAGGTTACTTCAATCTGCGGAACACCGCGGCGAGCCGGCATAATTCCGTCAAGACTAAAGATACCGAGTGTCTTGTTGTCTTTTGCAAATTCACGTTCACCCTGAAGAACATGAACTTCAACTGACGGCTGATTATCTGCTGCGGTCGAGAAAATCTGGCTCTTCTTTGTCGGGATAGTTGTGTTTCTTTCAATAATCTTTGTGTTGATTCCGCCCATTGTTTCTATACCTAATGAGAGCGGAGTAACGTCAAGAAGAAGGATACCCTTAACGTCGCCGCCGAGAACACCTGCCTGAATTGAAGCGCCGATTGCAACGCACTCGTCGGGGTTGATACCCTTGAACGGTTCTTTACCCATAAAGTTCTTGATTGCATCGTTTACCGCCGGGATTCTTGAAGAACCGCCAACCATAAGAACCTTATCAATTTCGCTTGTTTTAAGACCCGAGTCGCTCATTGCCTGACGAACCGGACCCATAGTTGCTTCAACAAGGTCTGCTGTAAGTTCGTTGAACTTTGCTCTTGAAAGTGAAAGTTCAAGATGCTTCGGGCCTGTTGCGTCTGCCGTAATGAACGGAAGGCTGATATTTGAAACCGTAACGCCTGAAAGCTCAATTTTTGCTTTTTCTGCGGCTTCTTTGATTCTCTGCATTGCCATTTTGTCGCTGCGAAGGTCAATACCCTGCTCAGCCTTAAACGAGTCAATGATAAAGTCCATAACTCTCTGGTCAAAATCGTCACCGCCGAGGTGATTGTTACCTGCGGTTGCAAGAACTTCCTGAACGCCGTCGCCCATTTCAATAATTGAAACGTCGAACGTACCGCCGCCGAGGTCGTAAACCATAACCTTCTGGTCGGTTTCTTTGTCAATGCCGTATGCAAGAGCGGCCGCTGTCGGTTCGTTGATGATTCGTTTTACTTCAAGACCTGCAATTTTGCCTGCGTCTTTTGTTGCCTGACGCTGTGCGTCGGTGAAATATGCGGGAACAGTAATTACAGCTTCTGTAACTCTGTCGCCGAGATAAGCTTCAGCGTCTGATTTAAGCTTCTGAAGAATCATTGCGGAAATTTCCTGCGGAGTATAGCTTTTGCCGTCGATTGAAACGTGATATGCAGAACCCATCTGACGTTTGATTGATGAAATTGTTCTTTCCGGGTTAGTAATAGCCTGACGTTTTGCAACCTGTCCTACCATTCTTTCGCCGTTCTTTGAAAAGGCAACAACTGACGGAGTTGTTCTTGAGCCTTCTGCGTTTGCGATTACAACGGGTTCGCCGCCCTCGATAACTGATACGCATGAATTTGTTGTACCTAAGTCAATACCAATAATTTTTGCCATTGTTTTATCCTCCAAAATATAATAATGATTTTGTTTATTTTACTGCCTTTCGGCAGATATTCAGCTAAAAAATTTTGATTTAATCTAATTTTTTCTAATTCGCAACCTTGACCATTGCAGGACGCAGTATTCTGTCGCCAAGTTTATATCCTTTGCTGAAAACATCGGCGATCACATTTTCTTCAAGACCTTCATCTTCAATGTGCATTACCCCGTTGTGAATATTCGGGTCAAAAGCTTCGCCAACTTCTCCGAAAGGTTCAACGCCGAGCTTTTTAAGGATCTCGGAGAAATGGTTGTAAATCATCTCCATACCTTTTTTGAAAGCGTCAAAATCGCTGTCGGTTGTCGCAAGCGCTCTTTCAAAATTGTCAAGCACCGGAAGAAGTTCCGAAAGACATGCGGCTTTTGAATCGCCGTAGGCCGCTTCTTTTTCTTTTGTTGACCGTTTACGGTAATTATCATATTCAGCAAGAGTTCTTATATGAGCTTCTTTTGCGGCGGCAAGCTCTTTTTCAAGCTCCTGATCTTTTGAGATTTCTTCGGTCTTTTCTTCTTCAGTTTGAACTTCGTCTTCTTCGACGGAAATTTCTTCTTTTTCTTCGGCAGCTTTTTCGGTTTTCTTTTTGTTAGCCATATTTATTTAACCTCCATAATTTCCTTATTCTTCAAATGTATCGGTCAAAAACTTACTGACAAGCTCGGTCAGATATTCTATGTTAGGAATAAGCTTCGCATAATCGAGCCTTGTCGGACCGATTATTCCGATTGCGCCGCCATCGTGTCCCAGAATATTATAACGGGCAATGATCATACTTGTGTTTTCAAGCTGTCTGTACATATTTTCTTTTCCTATTAAAACGCTAAGCCCGTTCTTTTTTGAGCTGACCGCCCTTTCAAGCTTTTCATCTTCGTCAAGGAACTGGAGAGTCTCAAAAATATTATCTCCGAGTTCTCTGTGATTAAGAAGGTTTTGTTCTCCTTGAAGATGAATTTCAGCTTGTATGGCGTGATTAGCGATGTCGGCAAGAACAACAAAAAGCGGACTCATTGCCAAAGCCATACTTCCGAGTGAAGCAACAAGAGTTTGAATCATAACCGTTCCTATATTGCTTACGGGTTTGCCTATGAAACATTCCGATACGACCTGATAGAAATTACTGACCATATCCTCGGTAATTTCTGTTTCAGTCCGGGCAATTCCGTTTTTAATAATTCCGGTTGAGGTCATCATAACTATCATTGCAAGCTTTGTTCCGACCGGAACAATTTCAATCCTTTTGACTGTTGCCGCCTCATCGGCAGGTGTTGTCGCAAGAGCCGCGCAGTTTGTGATTCTTGCAAGCATTTCTCCTGCCTTTTCAAGAAGCTTATCGGGATTGCCTGCTGACCTTTCAAGTTCACGGCGAAGAGAATCCTTTTCTTCGGCAGTAAGCTCATATTTGTTCATCAGGTAGTCGATATAATAGCGGTAACCCTTTTGGGAAGGTATTCTGCCGGCTGAAGTATGGGGCTGTTCAAGAAATCCCATTTCGGCAAGCTCGCTCATCTCGTTTCTTATCGTGGCGGAGGAAACCGAAATCGGCAAGGCAGTCATAAGCATTTTTGAGCCGATAGGCTCGCCGGTTTTGACATATTGCTCAACGATTGCCGCAAGGATAAGTTCTTTACGTTTTCCGAGTTCCATTTTTCCGCCTCCTTTTAAACTTCAGGTAAACAAATATCAATATTTATTATTTACCGCTGTTTAGCACTCTATGCACACGAGTGCTAAACTCTGTCGTTACTATACATCGAACGCTAAAAAAAGTCAAGTATTTTTTTAAAATATTTCCCAAAATAGGTAAAAAATATTACGTAACCGCTGATTAATTCAGGGTGTCTAAGGAACTTCCGATTAAATCAGAGCTTACTTAAGGAAGCACTGATTAATACAAGCAACCCTACTTGACGGTAAATTATTCCGTCAGTTTGCCCAAAAATTCTCGTTAATACACAAAGTATTGCCTCAAATTTTTGAACAAACTGACGAAAAATTTCCTCGCCAATTAGGGTACCCTGAATTAATCAGCACTTCCTTAATTTGCCGTCATGGAGGCAGCTCGTATTAATCAGTGTTCCTTACTTCTTAAAAAAACAAAACGGGAGCTGTGGACCCCCGTTTCATTGTTTTTCGCTTTTTTCCGACGATTAATCGGTCGGATTATTTTTCAAATTTTTGTCCGGATTTACCGTGTAACTTAAGCAGTTTCTTCGTCCGTTACAACAACGGTACATTTTGCACTTAAACCGCCGCCTGTTTTTACTGTTATGGTTGCCGTGCCTTGCGCTGCAGCGGTTACAACACCTTTTTCTACTGTTGCAACTTGTATATCATCGCTTTCCCATGTAACGGTTTTATCTGCTTCGTTCTCAGAATTGACAGTTACTTCAAGCTTAGCCTTTTCGCCTTTTTTTAGCGTAAGCTGCGTTTCGGAAAGTTCAATAGAATTTACGGGATTGTCGGTTATGGTAACGGTGCATTGAGCAGTAATTCCATTGCTTGCTGTTGCGGTTATTGTAACCGTACCTGCTTTAAGGGCTGAAATCAAACCGTTTTCAACCGTTGCAGTTTCCTCATCGGAGCTTGTCCAAGTTACTTCTTTAAAGGTTGCATTTTCCGGAAGAACCGCTGCGGTAATTATCATTATCTTTCCGGTGTACATTTCTATGTCGGTTTTGCTAAGCGTTATTGATTCAACCGGTATATCTGTAACAGTAACAACGCACTGTTCCTTTTTACCGTTTGAAGCTGTTGCGGTAATAATGACCGTACCTGCTTTAAGGGCTGAAATAACACCGCCGTTAACAGTTGCAATATCTTCATCGGAACTTGTCCAAACAATTGTTTTATTCGATGCATCGGCAGGCATAACGGTTGCCGTAATTGTTGCCGTATTTCCTGTATTCATCGAAAGTTCAGTTTCAGAAAGACTTACATAAGCAACTTCTCTTTTGACATTAATTGTACATTTAGCAGTAAGTCCGTTACTTGTTTTTGCCGTAATTATAGCCGTACCCTTTGAAACAGCCTGAACCTTGCCGTCCTTAACTGTTGCAACCTTTGTATCGGAAGACATCCAAGTTACGGTTTTATTTGTTGCGTTTGACGGTGTAAGCGTTGCATTAAGAGTATAAACCGCTCCTTCAACCAAATCAACGCTGCTCTTTGAAAGACTGACAGTCTTAACCGGTTCTTCAACCGTAACCTTACATATCGCTTTGAAGCCGCCGTCTTTCGTCTGAACGGTAATATTTGCCTTGCCCGGTTTTACCGGAGTAAGCTTTCCGCTCGAAACCTTAACTACTGATTTGTCAGACGAAGTCCATGTAATTGCCTTGTTGTTTGCGTCCGACGGCGAAACTGTTGCGGTAAGTGTTGCGGTTTTGCCCATATAAAGAAGCAGAGATGTTTTGTTAAGCTTTACGCTCTTTACGTTTCTTACAACAGTAACCGTACATTTTGAAACGAAACCGCCGTCAACCGATTTTGCCGTAATGACAGCCTTTCCTTTTGCAATACCTCTGATACTACCATTGGAGCTGACCTTTACGATCGATTTATTGCTTGATGACCATTTGATTGCCGTATTGGTTGCATCTTTCGGCTTAAAGGTTGCCTTGAGAACAACAGGCTTGTCGATATCAATCGTGATCTTGTCGGTTTTAAGCGACATACCCTTTGCCGGCTGAATAACATTAATGCGGCAAACAGCCTTAAATCCGCCGTCTTTTGTCTTTGCGGTAACCTCCGCATATCCGGTGCTTTTTGCGGTAATTTTGCCCTTTGAGTCAACCTTTATTACGTCGTTATTATTAGACGACCATTTTATGTTTTTGTTTGAAGCGTCAGAAGGTTTAACCTTAGCAACGATTGAAGATTTCTTACCTTTAATAATAACAATTGTTTTTTTGTTGAGCGAGACTCCGGTTACAGGTTTCTGAACCGTTACGGTACAAACAGCCTTTACCGTACCTTCGGCATTCTTTGCGGTTATCTTAACTTTACCTTTTGAAATACCTTTTACAACGCCCTTTTTGCTGACTGTTGCAATCTTCTTGTCAGCCGATGACCATTTTAGCGTTTTATCTGTTGCTGTTTTCGGTCCGACTGTTGCTTTTATTGTTTTTGTGGCGCCGATTTTTACGCTTAGACTCTTTTTGCTAAGCTTAATTTTTGAAACTGACTGTACAACCCTGACTTTGCAGGTTGCCTTTGCCTTTCCGTCGGCCGATGTGCAGGTTACGACCGCATTACCGCCGTTTACCGCAGTAAGTTTGCCATCCTTGCCGACTTTTACAACGTTTTTATTGCTTGTTGACCAAACGACCTTTTTATTTGTTGCCGCCGAAGGCTTTACGACCGCAACGAGCAGTTTTGTTTTTCCTGCATTTATAGTTACGGAAGAGAAGTTTAACTCGATGTTAGTTGCATATTGGACTACCTTTACGGTACAGGTTGCCTTTTTACCGTTTGCACCTGATGCCGTAATAGTTGCTTTACCGGTTTTCTTTGCCAAAAGCTTGCCGCTTTCGCTTACGGACACAATTGATGAATCGCTTGATTTCCACTTGATATTTTTATTTGTTGCGTTTGCAGGCTTTATCGTTGCAAGCATTTGCTTTGACTTGCCCTTTTGAATTTTCAAACTGCTGTAATTGAGGGTAATCTTTGAAACGAGAATGCTGACCGTTACCTTGCAGGTCGCTTTATAGCCACCCTCTGCTGTTTTTGCGGTTATGGTTGCCGTACCGTTTGATATTCCCTTTACCATACCGCTTTGAGAAACGGTTGCGACATTTGTATTCGATGACGACCAGATAACTTCGTCATTTATTGCATCAGTCGGGAATACGGTTGCCGAAAGGCTGTATGATTTTCCAATGTTTACATTTATACTCGTTTCGGTAAGTCTGATACCTGAAACCTTAGGATAAACCGTAACCTTGCATTTAGCCGTATAACCGCCGTCAGAAGAGGTTGCTGTAATTGTTGCTTTACCTTCTTTAACACCTTTTACAACGCCGGCTGAGGTTACCGTTGCAATCTTTGAATTTGACGTTGTCCATTTTACGGCCTTGTTGCTTGCGTTAGAAGGCTTTACCGTTGCGGTCAGCGTGAAAGACTGGCCGCGAGAAAGCTCTTTGGATTTTGCGCTTATTTTCAAACTTGTTACTTTGACTTTTTTTACGACGGTAATAACGCACGTAGCTTTGAGGTTGTCTGCTTTGAGTGTTATAGTTGTCTGTCCGGTCTTGAGCGCTTTAACTTTACCGTTTGAATCAACGGTTGCAACCGACTTGTCTGACGAAGACCATTTATATGTTCCTACCGTTGCGGTTGAAGGAACAATGGTTTTCTTTAATGTATATGTCTGTGAAACATACATTGTGGCTGTTTTCTTATTAAGTGAAACGCTTTTAATTGCCTGCTTTACATTCAAAGTGCAGGCAGCCGTCTGTCCGCCGCTTGAAGTGGCGGTAATTTTTGCCGTTCCGCCTGCAACCGCAGTTACAACACCTTTAGAAGAGACGGTAGCAACTTTTGTGTTGCTTGATTTCCATGTAACTGTTTTAAGGCTTGCGTTTGAAGGTGAAACAGTTGCGGTAAGAGTGAGCGTATTGCCTGCATTTATTGTAGCGCTTTTTTTGCTGAGCTTTATTGATGTTGTCGGAATTATTACCGTAACCTTGCATTTGGCTTTATATCCGCCGTCAGAGGTTTTGCAGGTAATCGTACAAGTTCCGACTTTTTTGGCGGTTACTACTCCCTTGCTGTTAACGGTTGCAATGCTTGTGTTGCCCGATGACCAGCTTAATTTTTTGTTTGACGCATATGACGGTTTGAATGTCGGTGTGATCGTTGCTGTTTTTCCGATATTGATTGTTTTAGACGCCGGAACCGAAATTCCTTCGACGGGCTGAACGACCGAAACCGTGCAGACAGCTGTCTTATCCGTTCCGTCAAGAGTAATGGCTCTGATTTTTGCTACACCGGGATAAACTGCCTTAACTGTGCCGTTTTCATTTACGGTTGCTACCTTTGTGTTGTCGCTTATCCATTCAACGTAGCCTGTGTATGTTGAATTATTAACGGTTTTGACCTTTGATTCAAGCTCATAGGTCTGACCGGTTTTAAGTCCGAGTGCGTCGCTGTTCAAAGAAACCGAAGCCGCTCTGGGTGCAACTCTTATTTTGCACTTGACTTCCTTGTTGCTTCCGTCGGTAGTTTTCACCGTAATTACACACGTACCGTTTGACTGAGGCGAAAGTCTGCCCTTGTTGTCAACGAGACATACGGACG
>CANQLQ010000046.1 GCA_947624755.1 uncultured Clostridia bacterium
CATGGCACGCGTAGGGGCGACCCCGTGTGGTCGCCCACGGGCATTGCCCGCAGGCACGCATGGCGTGCAGCAATTACACGAAGTAGTTTATACAGGCTTTTACTATTACGCCGCGAAACGACTTACGTTGTTAACTGTAAAATTTTAGTAAGTAAGTATAGCCCACAGCGGTTACACAGTGAAGATTTATATAAGTCTTGATACTAACACTATGGCACGCGTAGGGGCGACCCCATGTGGTCGCCCAAAACAATTTTAATTTTAGAAAATAACCAATCTACACAAACAAGCCTTATCCTGAGGCACAGACCGCATTTTCCCTTTATGTAGCAACTAAGATAAAAAAGAAGCAAACTCACCACATGGGGATAAAGCAGAAACCTGTCTATAGGCGAAGCGACCCGGCTTGGCGGACATCGTCCGCAGGAATTACGCGGGATAGATTTATAAAGGCTTTTACTATTACTCCGCGAAACAACAAAGCTTAAATACTTTACATTCAAACGGTTGAGCGCAGCCGTACGTCAGCAATGTTTCTTTTGGAACTTTTCTTTCAAAAGAAAAGTTCGCCGACGGCAGTCAAAGCCAATAATTTGCACAAATTAAGGAATTAAGGAATCTCCGATTAAATCAAGCTTAAGTATTTAATTTTGTCTTGGGAAGTTTAAACGAATAGCCAAAGCTTTACTGCTTAACTCAGCTTCTTTTGCCGCTGAAAAAAGAAACAAGCAATTGTTTACAATCCTTTTCCATATAGCCGCCGATTATCTGCGGCTTTTTTTCCGCCGTAATTTCGGGAATATTTACTGCGCTGTAGCATGAGCCGGCTCTTTCATCATATGCGCCGAAAACTACTCTCGAAAGCCGTGCGGCAAGAATGGCTCCCGTACACATCGGACACGGCTCAAGCGTTACATACATTTCACAGCCGTCAAGTCTCCATGAGCCTAACGCTTCGCACGCTTTGTTTATAGCTTCGATTTCAGCATGGGCAAGAGCGTTTTTTTCCTTTTCTCTTCGGTTTCTGCCTTTGGAAATTATTTTACCGTCTTTTACAATAACCGCGCCGACAGGCACCTCCCCATTTTCCCGCGCTTCTTCGGCAAGCAAAACGGCCTCTTTCATAAAAACTCTGCAATTCATCTTTTAAATCCTTGTGACAAATTTTGAGGTTACATAAAGCATAATAATTATTGCAATTATCATCGACGGATTTGTGATGTACGCAAAAGCCTTTTGCGGTAAGGAAAGAGCTGTGTTTTCCGGCTTTGAGGGAGAAACATATTTTGCTCTGCGGCTGAAAAACAAAAGCGCAACAGCTCCGGCAAACATAAGTCCGTAAACAGTTGCTATATATAAAAGGTTAAGCAGCTGTTCATTTACATTTTTATCAACCAGATATGAAATAAGAACTGAAATGAAATTATTCAGTGCATGAACAATTATTGACGGCCATAAGCTTTCTGTTTTTACTGCAATATAGCCAAGACCGAGACCGACAATCAAAGCAAACGGAGCCTGTACAAGATTACAATGCATAAGTCCGAAAGCGCAGGCGGACATAATAATTGCAAACTTGTCGCCGTATCTTCTAAGCGGCTGCATAGCACAGCCTCGAAGTGAAATTTCTTCAACCGCTGCCGCCGCAATTGCGGTGCGAACGACTGAAATAAAAAAGCCCGATGTGTCCGATGGATTCGGCATATTGGGTGAGGAAAGCTCAAAGCCGAAAATTCTGATAAAAACGATCATGTAGCTTGTTACAATATCCGCCAGCATACAAAGTCCCAGACCTGCCACGATTCCGAGAAGGGCAAGCTTCATATCTTTGGGCTTTTCAAGGGGAACTGTTTCAATTCCGGTTCGTTTTTTCATCGGAATCGAAAAAATCAAAAACGGCAGAAGAATTGAAACGACACTTATTATAATGTCAATACCTATCTGGAATTGAGCATCGTTTAGATAATTGTCATAAAGACCGAAAACCTGAAGGGCAAAGACGATAACATTTTCAAGTAAAATCATAAGAAGAATTGCCGCTCCGGTAAGAAAACCGAGGCGTCTGATTTCTCTTTTTTCCTGTGCTTTTCTTAGTTGGTTCTGACTAAACCATGCCGCATAATTAAAATTGTCGTTTGTATACCGATTGTTTTCGTTCAAGTGTTTCACCCGCCTTAATACTAACCATCAATTGAAATAAATTCGATTAGGGAATCACTGATTAATGATTTGCCGTCAATGAAGGCAGCTTTTATTAATCAGTGATTCCTTAGTAAAGCTTTGATTGATTCATTGATTCCTTGCTTTAAAAATATGCAAAATTTTTCTCGCCGATTCAAGCTCAGTGAATTAATCAGCGATAATTTTTTTGAAAATTATCAATTGGTATTTATTTGTTTTCCGTATTGTCACGCAAAGCTGTTTTTTGGTTTTTTTCAACGCCTTGTGTGCTTGAAGGAATGAACATAATTTTAAGCGTCATAAGAATAAGTCTGATATCTTCAAGAACAGATTGATTTGCAATATACATAAGATCCATTTGAACCTTATCATACGGTGGGGTATTATACTTTCCGTAAACCTGTGCGTAACCGGTAAGACCGGCCTTTGCCTGAAGCCTTAAAGAAAATTCGGGCATTGTCTCTTCGTATTGCTTTGCAATTTCAGGTCTTTCCGGTCTTGGACCGACAATTGACATTGAACCCGAAAGAATGTTAAAAATCTGCGGAATTTCGTCAAGACGAAGCTTTCTTATAATTTTTCCTACTTTTGTAATGCGGTCGTCATCGTCCTTGGCAAGTCTTGCGACACCGTCTTTTTCGGCGTCAACTTTCATGCTTCTGAATTTTATTATTTGAAACTTTTTACCGTTGAGCGTAAGTCTGGTCTGCTTATAAAAGACCGGACCCCCGTCGTCAAGCTTGATTGCAAGTGCGGTAAGAAACATAACCGGGCTGAGAACAACAATTCCGACAATTGAAAAAACGATGTCCGCCGTGCGCTTTATGAAAGAATAAAAAATGCTTGTGTCGCTTCTTTTACAGCGGTATACCGGCACATTCATAAGCTGAATGGTTCGTCCGCCGCGAATTATTGTGTCGGAAATTTTAGGCTTGACATAAGCGACCTTGCCTTTTGCAATACAGTGTTTGACGACCTCGTTGCGGTAGTCGGACGGAACACCGCAAAGGAAAACGGCGTCCACACTTCTCATATAATCGAAAAGCTCTTCAAGAGAAGTTTTTCCGGAGTTTACGGTTCTTACCACCTTAAACCGCTGATCCATACTTCTTATTCCTTTAAGCGAAAGATATGAATCGACGTTATTGAAAACAACGATAGTCTTTTTCGGGGCGTGCATTTTAAAGTAAATTGTGTTTATTGCAACGACCCACAACGCCGCAAAAACCGAAAAAGCAATAAACATAATAATGAACGGAACTACCGAAACAAGGCGATAGCTAAGAAGGGAAAAAATTACATATGAGATGGCTTGAAGAAAAGCAATTGCAATAATTTGGGAAAAGACAAGGTCGGAAACAGGCGAAGTTCCGACAAGAAATCCGCCGTAAACCTTGACAAAGCTGATGTAAATTCCAAGGAACAAAACTGCAAGAAGATAGTTGCCGAGTCTGAAAAACGGTGTCGGAATAAAAGGATTGTAATATCTCACCCAGCAAAAGCTCATAGCGCCGGTAAAAAGAGCACAGATAAGCAGTTTGAAAAAGTGCAGTACAAGTTTTTCTTTAACATATTTTCTTTTATACATAAGCTTTCCTCAATTTCATAACAAGCTAAGTAACCTATGATTAATTCAGCGGCGCTTGCCCTAAAGCATTAAAAGCAGAAATTTTGCAGGGTAGTCGGTATCTAAGGAACCTCTGATTAAATCACGCTTAAGGCTTAATACTCATCTTGTCTGCAAATTTTCCGTAATACTTTGCCAAAATACTCGGCAATACACAAAGTATTACCTTAGATTTTTGGAACATAAAAAATACTTTCAAATTAGTGACAAAGTGTTTTCGCGGTGTAAAATTATAATTTTATATAATTTCTATCCCGCGTAATTGCCGCACGCCATGCGTGCTGAGTATTAGATTTAATCAGCGCTTCCTTAAAATTTAAAATATATGTCTTTTTTTGTAAATTAACACAGTTACTTAAATATATTTTAAAAGTTAAGCCAAAAATCACCAATATACTAATGTCCTATTATTTTACCATAATTTTCATTTGTTGTAAAGAATCCGAAAAAATCATAGTTTTAGGGAAGCACTGATTAATTCAGGGAGCCCTAATTGGCGAGGAAATTTTTCGTCAGTTTGTTCAAAAATTTGAGGCAATACTTTGTGTATTAACGAGAATTTTTGGGCAAAATGACGGAATAATTTACCGTCAAGTAGGGCTGCTTGTATTAATCAGTGCTTCCTTAGTTTAAGTACATTTAAAATACCAATTCTCACTAAAATCAGACATTCGCACCTGTACGACGCTTGCTTTTAAAATAAGGAATCAGTTTAATTTTTCAAAATTTATTGACAAATTCCAAACCATAACTTATAATTTAACTAACAGTAGTGTAAAGACACTACAATTTATCTATAGGAGGAACAATTAAATGAAAAAAGCATTATCCGTGTTTCTTGCAGTTCTTATGATTTTTTCAGTTTTCGGTGTAACAACTGCTTTTGCTGAAGAAGAAAAAACTTATTACACAGTAACATTCATTTACATTCAGGGAACAGAAGAGATTACCGAAACCTTTACTGTTGCCGAAGGTGAAACAGTTATCGCCCCGGACTATCCTGTAAGAGACAACACACCCGAAATGAAATATATTTTCAAGGGTTGGAAGGCTGAAGGCGATGATAATCTTTATCATCAAAACACCATTCCCCCGGTAACGGGTGACATTACATACACCGCCGTTTACAGCGAGCAAGCGGTTGAAGAAACAATTACTTTCTTCGGTCTTATCTCTTACATCTTTTCTCAATTTAACAGAATTTTTGAACAGATTGCTAAGTATCTTTCAGATATTTTCCAAATGGAAGTTTGATTTTATTCAAAAATAATTTTACTGCGTAGTTTCAGGCTACGCAGTTTTTTCGTTTTAAAGAAATGCCCGAAGCTCTTCAAGAAGATGCTGTTCCTCGCTAATGAGCTTTTTTGCAAGATTATGGGCTTTTTTATCTGCGGTCGGATATTTGTTTTCATAAGTTGCTACCTGCTTTATACCCATATTGCACCCATCGGTCATCAAAGCCGCAATTGTTTCGTCCGAAGGATCGTTGAGCAGTTTTGCGTTGATTTTCACCCACGACATCGCTCTCGCCATAGGCGCGGGATCTTTTCCGCTTTCTCCATACTCCGAAAGAAGCGTATGAACCTCGTTGCCGATTTTTTCGTGTTCCTGTACCGAATCCGTTAAAATACCCTGAAGGGTTTCACTTGAAACATTGTCGAGAACCTCCTTGATTGAGTTGACCGCCGTTTTTGTTCCGCTGTCACATTCTTTTAAAAGATGAATAGTATCGTCTGACATAATTAAGATAAACTCCTTTAATAAATTTGTTATTAATATTTCCCATACAATGAGAAATATTAATGGTTCAGCTAAATCAATTTTTAAAAGATAGGCAATACTCTTGTAAAATATAGTTTTCTGTGATATACTTACTATCTAAAATTATGTAAATCTATGCTTGAATTTGAAAGAAAAATTCCGACAATATAGCCAATGTGCCAAAAACGTGCAGGAAAAAATAATAGGGTCTTAGCAAGATGCCGTCTTAGATAAACATAGGAAATATTTAAACGCTAAGACATACTGAATTGAAACAATCAAATATTTCCTGTCAGCCGCAAAGAAATTTCATACTTTATAAGGAGGAGTCCTTTTGCAAAAATTAGCTGCAATAAAAAAACATAAAGACAATTTTATGAAATACCGCTACCTTTTGAAAGAACTGGTAAGCAAACAAATAAAGCTTCAATACAGAGATTCGGTTCTCGGAATGTTTTGGACGCTTCTGCAGCCGCTGCTTACTATGATAGTGCTGTCGATTGTGTTCATGAACCTTTTCGGACGTGACAGCAGTCAGGTTGTCAACTACCCGGTTTATCTTCTTTGCGGTCGTTTGCTCTTTGAATTTTTTACAAGCTCAACAAAACGCTCTATGAGGTCCATACGCAGTCACGCAGGTATAATCAAAAAGGTATATGTTCCGAAATATATATATCCGCTTTCATCTGTGCTTTCTACTTTTGTCACTTCTATGCTTTCGCTCAGCGTTCTTGCCATAGTAATTATTTTCTTTAATATTATAAAACGCAATCCTATTACGATTACATGGCATGTTGTCTTTGCAGTCATACCGATAATTATTCTCTTTTTCTTCTCTCTCGGTGTCGGTATGATACTTGCAACTCTCAGCGTTTTCTTCAAGGATATTGAAAATATCTATGATGTGTTTACGCTTTTGCTTTTCTATATAACCCCGATAGTTTACCACATAAGCAGGCTCGGCTTTGAAGAAGGCAGCTGGCAGATGCGCCTTATAAAGCTTAACCCGATTTACGGAATTATAGGAATGTTCAGAGCGTCTATTCTTTTCGGAACGGAGTTTAGCCACTATTGGGATATGAAGCTTATGATTTATACTATTATTTGCTCCGTTATTGTAATGGTTCTTGGTTTTGTTATGTTCCACAAGAATCAGGACAAGTTTATTCTTCACATCTGACGGAAAGGGGAAGACAAAATGTCAAACAATGCAATTGAAGTTGACCACGTCAGCATGATGTTTAATATAAATTCCGAAGGTGTTGACAATGCGAAAGAATATGTTGTCAAAGCCGCAAAAAAGCAGCTTCACTTTTCCCGGTTTTGGGCGCTTAAAGACGTAAGCTTCAGCGTAAAAAAAGGTGACCGTATGGGCATTATGGGCTTTAACGGCGCCGGAAAAAGCACACTTCTCAAAACAATTGCCGGAGTGCTCAAGCCTACCATAGGTTCGGTAAAAACCGAGGGCAAAATTGCTCCCCTTATTGAGCTTAGCGCAGGCTTTGACTCAAACTACAGCGGCAGAGAAAATATCTTTCTTTATGCCGCTACAATGGGCTTTTCAAGAAAATTTATTGAAGAAAAGTTTGATGAAATCATTGAGTTTTCCGAACTCGGCAAGTTTATTGACGCACCGCTCAAAAGTTATTCTTCGGGTATGAAATCAAGGCTCGGTTTTGCAATTGCAACTTCGGTAAAGCCGGAAGTGCTTATCCTTGACGAAGTTCTAAGCGTCGGCGATGCGGCGTTTCGCGAAAAAAGTGAAAAGCGCATTGAGGGAATGATGGGTAACGGCGTTACCGTTCTTTACGTTTCACACAGCACGGCAAGCGTTGAAAAAATTTGCAACAAAGCAATAATACTCACACAAGGTCAGCTTGTCGCAAACGGTGAGGCAGATGAAGTTTGTGAGCTTTACAGACAGATGATAAAACAAAAATAATTATAAAAGGAAGGAAGCATCAAAGGTGCAAAAGCGCCGTACTGATAGGTAATATCCGTGGAATTTAAAATTAATCCGATGGCATACTCCGGTATGATGTTTTCTTTGCCATCTTCAATTGTTGATGAAAACATAGGTCTTGCAAGCTCAGTTCAGCTCAAGGCCATACTTTATCTTTTCAGGCACAGTGCACTTGGTGAAAGCGTAACCTGCGCCCAGATTGCAAAGGCAATAAGATATGATGAAGAGGATATTGCCGATGCCATGATTTTTTGGCTTGAGAAGGGCTTGGTGCTTAAAGCCGAAGATGATTTTTCGTCTATTTTAAGCGAAAGCGCCGCGCCCGCAACCCATACAGAAACGGCTGAGCTTGAATTAAGCGAGGAAAAAGTCCGGCCGAAAAGAGTCGTTTCGGATATACCGGTTTCAAAGCCCAGTCACGAACAGGTTGCAATCAGGCTTGAAGAATGTGCCGAATTTCGTGAGCTTTTCGCTGAAGCTCAGGCAAGGCTCGGCAAAACTATAGGATATGACGGGCAGTCTACTCTTATTATGCTTCACGACAGCTACGGCCTTCCGATTGAAGTTATTCTTATGCTTATTGAATATTCAAAAAATATCGGCAAAACCGGCTATTCAAATCTTGCAAGTCTCGGCAGAAGCTGGGCGGAAAATGACATAGACACTCTTGAAGCCGCCGAAGCATACATAGAAGAGCAAACCGGTGTTGACGCACTTTGGAATGAGTTCAGAAAGCTTACGGGAGCAAAAAATATTTTTCCCACAACGAAGCAAAGACGCTTTTTTTCCGCATGGAAGGGCAGCTACAGCTTCGATGCGGAAATGATTTACCTCGCTTATGAAAAGAGCATTGAAAACACAGAAAAAATGAGCCTACCCTATATGGAAAGGATTCTCAAAAACTGGTACGAAAAAGGCATAAAAACGCCTATGGACGTTGAAGCGGAAGACAAAAAATGGGCTGAGAAGAAAAATCCGTCAAAATCCGACAAAAATAAAAGTGAAAAAGATGCTCCTTCATATGACCTTGATGAGTTCGCAAAGAAGTCGGTGCATCTAAAATACAAAAAAAAGACAGAAAGTTAATTTTGGAAACGAGGTGGGCAAAATGGCATATAAACAAATCGTATACATCAAAGCCAAAAACATTCTTCAAAAACGCAGAGCCGATGCATTGAACAGTCAACAGGCAAGGCACAGCGCCGTTTTGCTCAAATGTCCGGAGATTGCGAAAATCGAGCGTGAAATGTCATCTTATGGCGCAGAGGTCGTAAAAGCCGTTGCAATGGGCGCCGATGCTCAGGAATATATTGCAAAGCTTTCGGAGAAAAGCCTCAAAGCGCAGAAGCTTCGCCGGGAAACCCTTAAAAAGGCAGGCTTTCCCGATGACTATCTCGAAGTAAAATATACCTGCCCCATTTGCCGTGACACAGGCTCGCATGACGGATATTACTGCGATTGCTACAGAAAGCTTATTAAACAGACGGCAAAAGAGCAACTCAATATAGCGCCCCTTCTTGAAAAGTCAACCTTTGAAAAATTTGATTTAAGATATTATCCCGACATTACGGACGGCGTTCTCGGAGTAAGTCAGAAAGAGCATATGACTGAAGTGTTTGAATTTTGCCGTGAATATGCAAAGGACTTTTCCCGTTCATCCGAGGGCTTGGTTTTGCTTGGTAAAACCGGGCTTGGGAAAACGCATCTTTCACTTGCAATTGCAAATGTCGTAATTGACAAGGGCTATAACGTATATTACAATACCGTTCAGAATGTTATGAATATTCTTGAAAAAGAGCATTTCGGAAAAAGCAAAACCGATGAAAGCATAGAGGAAGACTTGTTTGAAAGCGATCTTCTTATACTTGATGACCTCGGCTCTGAATTTTCAACACAGTTCACAATTTCCCAGATTTATAATATTTTTAACACAAGAATCATCAACTCTCTTCCGACAATAATCAGCACGAACCTTTCGCTTAATGAAATTGACGAAAAATACACTCAGCGAACTGCGTCAAGAATCGTTGGAAATACGACCCTCATTCAATTTTGCGGAAAAGATGTAAGGCAGCTGAAAAAAAGTTAAAAAATAAGAATCGGTACTTTACAAAACGCATTAAATATGATATATTATTCAAGAAAAAACAAGCTGGAGTGGCACAGTTGGTAGCGCAGCTGATTCGTAATCAGCAGGTCGTGGGTTCAAGTCCCATCTCCAGCTCCATATAAAATCCCTTCTGTATTAATCAGCGATTCCTTAGGACAGAAGGGATTTTTTAAGTTAAGGAAGCGCTGATTAAATCGAACGTGCAGATTGCGCCGCCAAATTTTTCGTCAGATTGTCAAAAGCGACGCAGGAATACTGACGTATTTCAAGGAGCTTTTGGCAAAAATGACGGAAA
>CANQLQ010000047.1 GCA_947624755.1 uncultured Clostridia bacterium
TATGCCCGGTTTGCGGTCTTGGCAAGGATATGTTTGAAGAAGAATAAAAACAGGACTGCAAAAGGTTTTAAAATTAACTCGACCCCCAATCTAACGATTGGGGGTCAAATCATATACGAATTTTTAATTTTATGAAGTGAAGATGCGGATTTTTTACTGCTTCTGCATACGATTTTCTCTGTCGGAAAACATTGGCATTATATTTTACTTTCTTTTTCAAGCGCGTTTGAGAACATATCCCACATAATGCCGTAATCCTTTGACGAAGGCTTTATCGGCTTTGGAAGTTCATTTTTCTTGTCTATTACTATTTCGCCGTTCCTACCCATAAGAATAATTCTTGTTCCGAGTACGATTGCCTCCTGAATATTGTGGGTCACGAAAATCACCGTGATGCCATTGTCCGCCCAAATAGCTGAAAGCTCCTTCTGTAAGGCGTTTCGCGTAATGGCGTCAAGGGCAGCAAACGGCTCGTCCATCAGAATGATGTCCGGTTTAAGAGCAAGCGCCTTCGCAATAGCCGCACGCTGTTTCATACCGCCCGAAAGCTCATGCGGATAGAGCTTGCCTTTGCCGGTAAGACCAACCTTCTTGAGATAAATATCACTGATTTCCTGAAGCTCTTTTTTGTTTTTTATTCCTTTCAGCTTTAACGGGTACCATATGTTTTTTTCAATTGTTTTCCAAGGAAAAAGCTGATTGTAATCTTGAAAAACTAATATTCTATCCGTCGAAGGTTTGTCTGCAAGCTTGCCGTTGCAAATAATTTTTCCTTCATATGGTTCAAATCCGGCTATGCACCGAAGAAGAGTTGATTTGCCGCAGCCGGAAGGACCAAGAATACTAAGAAACTCATTTTGAGAAACAGAGAGATCAACATTCCTTAGCACTTGAACGGAATTTTTCTGCGATGTATATGCTTTTGTAAGGTTCTTGATGCTGAGGATCTCGCTCATCTTATCATACCCCACCTTCTTACCGTGCGGTTTTCAATAGTTCTGAAAATACCGTATTCAACAACAACTCCGACAATGATAATGAGGAAAATCGCCGCATAGACGGCGGTGTAATCGATCCACACCGTTCGCGCATTATTTATGAAAACACCTATGCCGGCGGCACGAGCCGAACCGAAAATCATTTCGGCGCTGATGAGTCCTCTCCATGCCCTCGCCCAGCCCACTCTGATGCCGGAAAGCATACTGGCAAATGAGGACGGGATATACACTCCGAAAACAAGCCCCGCTTTACCAAGGCCAATATTTTTGCCCGACTCTATATAAATTTGAGGGACAGAGCGAAACCCGTCAATTATGTTGCGTGACATAGGCCATATGACCGAATGAACAACAAGGATAAGTATCGACGTATCGTTTGCACCTACAGTTATCATCAAAATCGGCAGAAGCGCCACTCCCGGGATAAGGTCAAATACCGATACTATAAGATTATAAATTGAGTCAAATACCTTGTTCGCAATTGAAAGGCCGGAGAAAGCAAGGGCAAGAACTGCGCCGATGAACAATCCTTTAAGTATCGTCATCATTGAATTTCCAAGGTATACTAATATTGGTCTTGCATCATCTGAAAAGAGTGAAAACAATCTTTTAAAAATATCAGAAAGCAGTGGAAACGCCATTATATTTCTTTGTGATGCATACCATTGCCATGCACAGACCACGGCCGCCACAAAGAGAATTCTTGCAATATGAGTGCGGTATTTGCTCATTTTATCAAATCCTTTTTTAATTTCCAACAACGCTGTCAAATTTAAGCTCGTCTATAGAGTTTATCTTGGTGGTGATGAAATCGGCTTCATACATGAAGTCCGCCATTTGCATAACACCCTTTAGCTCAGGAGTGAAAATGGTCGTTCCGTCGGAAAGATTTTCCTTGGCTTCTTCGACTGTCATTTGAAGATTTTCGGCAACTATCTCAGCTGCCGCATCAATATCGTTGTTGATAAAATCTATGGAATCCGAAAGAGCCTTCTGAACGGCGTCAAAAAGTTCAGGATCCTCCTGCTGCAATTTTGTTCCCGCAATCGCAACCAAAAAAGTATTATCATCAGGCCATATTTCTTTAACAATATCAATTTCATGATATTTTTCGTTTTGTCTTTCCATGGCAATAAACTGAGACGTAGTCAAATGAAGCGCCACGGTTTCGGATTCAAGCGCAGCCATACCTTCAACATGAGACATAGCCTGAATGTTGTTGTCAAGTGCGTGAGCGTCACCGAGTTCTTTTTCGGCGGCCATAGCAAGTAAGATGTGCTGGAATGAACCCTCCTTAACGAGAGCTATTTTGTCCCCGGATTTGATATCGGAGAGACTTTTTATTTCTTCCTTATTTGTCATAAGGCCGTGTGCCTGACAGTTGAGATTGGAGATTATCTTACAGCCGACACCGGCAACAATAGCCGAGATGGCCGGAGCAAGACCCATTGCGCCGATGTCGAAGGTTCCCGACATAAGACCTTCATTAACGGACGCGCCGGAATCAAGCTGGGAAATTTCCACGTTAACTTCGCTGCCATAATATTTGTCAATGAATTTTTGGGCTTGCATGATGAAAATGGGAGCATAACCCACACCTATCTGAATACCGATTTTCAGTGTTTTTTGCTCGGTATTTTCACCGCCATCGCTGTTTCCGCAGGCGCAAAAACAGCTAAACATCATAACAAGGCACAAAGCTAATGCAATTATTTTTTTCATATCATTTACCTCCTATAAATAGTCAAGCGGTTTAAACCAACTTGAATTAATCACCATTTTCAAGTTCTTTGATCATGTTAAACATATCTTCGGCGGAATTAAAGTTTTCCAGTGTTATCATATCCGGCGAAACAGTTACGTCAAATTCATCTGAAATCTCGGAAATAATCGTGATAATGTCAAGCGAATCCAAAATTGAATCGTCAACAAGGGCTTTTTCGCTTCTGAAATCAACACCCGGTTTGAGAGCTTCGAGAATTTCAATCAGCCTGTCCATAATCAGCGCTCCTTTCATAATAATTTTTTCAGTTCCCTGTGTAATATTTTTCCGTTGTAGGTTCTGGGTATTGCCTCAACGATAAAAATCTGCTTAGGCACTTGAAACGATTCAAGCTTTTCGTGCAGGAAATTGACCAGTACACTCTCGCTGTAATTTTCATCGGTGCAGACAAAAATTACAGGTATCTCTCCCATCAGTTCGTCCTTTTTTCCAATGACCGCACAGTCTTTTATTCCCGGACATTTGAGACAGACATCTTCAACTTCAATCGGTGATACTTTATTGCCGCCGGTAATAATAACATTATCAATGCGCCCCAGCATGAACACTAAACCGCTTTCATCGCGGTAGCCGAGGTCATTTGACTGTACATAGCCATTAACAAGCGTTTCGCTCGTGAGCTGCTCATCATTGTAATATCCTTCCATTATTATCGCTCCGCTTGTGACCAGCCTTCCCGGCTGCTTCTCGGTTGCGTTAAACATTTTGCCGTCCTCATCAACAAAGGCAATTTTGGAATTGACCGTATCCCTGCCGATACAAAACGGCTTGTCGTCCTTGCTGTTAAAACTGAGCATACACGCACAGCCTGCTTCGCTTGAACCATAAAAATCATATAGCCGGGTATTTGGCAAAAGAGATTTCAGCCTGTCTTTATCGTCCTGAGGAAGATGAGCCGAACCAAATTCCATATAATCTATTCTGTCTTTAAAATCTCCTATCTTATCACCGGACAGACTGAAAATAATTGACAGTGCGGACGGAGCTAAAGCTGCTGCGTTTGCGCCATGCTTTTCAAAACACTCAAAAAATTTATCGACAAAAATAACTCCGTCCATAAGGATAACCGAACTGCCCGTGAGCATATTTGAATAATATCTTCTCAATGAGAAGCTGTGGTTAAGCGGCATCGGCAAAACTTCCCTTGTGTCCGGGGTCATTTGCGTACCGAACATCACATTTTCACCGGTTGCACAGTCGCTTCGATGAGTTACAACAACGCCTTTTGACTTTCCGGTCGTGCCGGTTGTAAAAAGTATGGTTGAAATATCCTCTTTATCGGGGAAATGCTTAACAAAAAAATTTTCATTGCTTGTGCCGAGTTCGTTGCAGGATACTGTTTTGTAATCTTTAATGTCAAGGTCGCAAATTATCAAAACGGCCTGAGTTTGAGCGGCAATTTCAATCAATCTTTCGGCTTTGACATTTTTTTCGAGCGGAACTGCCACAGCCGAAATAAGATGCACGGCGTGCAGGGCGGCCAGAAACTTTGCGGTTTGAGCGGATTTTATTACGACCCGGTCGCCTTTTTTTACATTTAGATTTTTAAATGCAGCCGCATATCTTAAAATCATGCTGTAATATTCCTTATAGGTCAGGCTCGATTCTCTGTCAATTATGCAGACTTTGTCCGGAAATTGTGCAGCATGGATACTTATTGCTTCAACGATAGAATTTAGCATAGGAGCACTCCTTTGAAATTTCGCCTTTTTATCAGTCTTGTTTACTTAGGACACCCCGAATTAATCAGAGCTTCCTTAAGGAACCTCTGATTAAATCACGCATAGGGCTTAATACTCATCTTGCTTGCAAATTTTCCGTAATACTTTGCCAAAATACTCGGCAATACACAAAGTATTGACTTAGATTTTTGGAACATAAAAAGAACCTTCAAAATTAGCGACAAAGTGTTTTCGCGGTGTAAAATTATATTTTTATATAATTTCTATCCCGCGTAATTCCTGCGGACGATGTCCGCCTAATCAATATGAGTATTAGATTTAATCTGATCTTCCTTAATTTTTTCGATACCCGGTACTGCTTTTTCATCATACCAAAGAGTATAGGCGGTGTCCCATTCACTCTTTAATTCAGCGCTTAATTCGCTTGGCTTTATACCAACGACATCGGTAAGATATGATGAAATATATTTGGAAAATTTTATCGAGCCGAGGAGATTGCAGTGCCTGTCATCATAAAAATCGGTTGAAAAATCCAAACCTATTTCATCGTATAACTTATTGCAGTTAAGGCAAGAGAACCCTTTTTCGCTCAGGTAGGCTTCAACATACTTTTCATATGCATAGGATATTTCATCAATCGGAAACGGAGTTGAAACGAACAGAACGTTCAAATTATTTTTTTTGATATAGCGCAGAAGATCATCAAGCGGTTCAAGGTCTTCTTTGCTCACCGTTCGTTCAGCGGTATAGGACGCAAGATCCGGCTTTGTCATCGGATCGATTGAAGCGACGGTTCGCGATATTTTATATTTATCCTTTGATTTTTGCTTAAATTCGTCTTTTTTAAGGTAATATCTGTTAAGGTAATCAACAACATCTTTTACGGTCAGGTCTTTCCAGTTGTTGTGAGTACGCATATACTCAAACTGCCAGTCAAGCTCGTCCTCATGAATATACTTTGTTACAGTCTTATTGATTATTGCCGCGCGGTTGAATGAGACAGGCATACTGCTTAAAAGACCGCTTATATATGATTTTATTAGATTAATGATGTTCTTTTTTTCAAGATTGCCTGTTTCTTTGTTATAAAGAATATAATAAAATCTTCTCAAATCTATAAGATACAGCTTTGGATGCTGAGTTTTTTCCACTTCATCAATGGCATACCTTAATGCTTCAAACGGCATGGCCGGATAAGCGAACAAAGAGGAAGTTATCCCGGATTCATGGTATATCAGTGCGGGTATATAGTAGCGATAAGTAGCGCTTGAGCCTATCATGGCGACGTCGATAGAGTCTTCTTCCTGCGCATAAAAGTTGTTGATAAGCTTAACTGAACTGTCCTTTTCCTTATATCTGAAAAGATAAGAGAGCTGAACAAGTATTGTAAATAAAATCGTAAGAAAAAGCGCTGAAGCTGTAATCTTTTTTACGGCATTAAATATTTTACTTTTCATTTGTGTTTCTCCAATCATGCAGAGAGTTTCAACAGATTAATCAGAGGTTCATTAGTTTTTCGGTATCAGAACTGCTCATAAACAAAGCTCGTGTAACCAGTATTGTCACCATATACCCCAAAAACGACTATGGCAATAATAAGAACGATAAGTATTGGCCATTTGAAAAGTACAGGCTGCTCGTCGAGCTTCTGACGTACTACAATTTTTTCTTGTAAAATACTTATCAACAGCAGCAGAGCCAGCGAAACAATGACAACAGCCCACTCCTTTTTATCAAAGCCATATGAGAACAACAGCTCATTAATGCCAAATGACGGATGCAGGAATCTTGAAAACATTTTAAATGCGTTCATGGCGGAGCCGGCGTTGAAGAATATCCTTCCGATGCAGCACAGCAAAAAAGTCCGCGACATTCTGAAAAGTTTCCAGCCAAAGCTGTCGGTTTTAAAGTTAAGTTTTTTGTTGAGCTTATGCAAATATGGTGTGAATATCAGACTCAAAATTATAAGCACGCCTTGATAAAGACCCCAGCAGATAAAGCTCCAGCTGCCGCCGTGCCAAAGTCCCGTCAAAAACCACACAGCCAAAATGGGAACTGATGAGGATATGATGCGTCCGGCCTTGTTGCCGAAGCGTTTTCTTGCCTTTTTGTTTAGATTTAAACAAAACTTTGAAGTTGAGACCGGGTAAAGCACATAATCTTTGAAGAATGTACCCATGCTGATGTGCCATCTGCGCCAAAATTCAGGCATAGTCTGTGAAAAATACGGTCGGTCAAAGTTCTTTTGAAGCTCAATTCCGAGAATTTCAGCCGTTCCGTAAACAATATCGCAGTAGCCTGTCCAGTCAGTGTATATTTGGAAAGAGAACAAAACAGATCCGATGAAAACCACCGTGCCGCTGCGTGAGGCAAAGTCGGAAAAAATCTCACCGGCAGCGGCGGCTATCCTGTCAGCTATAACGAGCTTTTTGAAAAATCCCCATGCAATAAGAACAGCGCCTGTTTTGAGCTTTGTAAAATCAAACGAATGTTTTTCAGTCAGCTGCGGCGCAAGCCGGTCGTACCTTGCAATAGGTCCTTGAATAATATGCGGGAAAAATGAGATGAACAGATATAGCTTTAAAAAGTTTTTCTCTGCCTTTATCTTTTTTCTGTAAACATCGGTCAGATAAGCTAAAAGCGAGAGCGTATAATATGAACAGCCTAAAATTACAGGCAAGACCGAAGTTACGCGCTCAACATTGATATCAAAAAGCGGAAGTCTGTTCAAGTTCCGAAGCAGAAAACCAGTATATTTTGTGACTGCCAAAACAGCAATTATCATTGCAGCCGTTAAGCCGGCAATAGTTTTTCTCTTTTTTGCGAAGTCAGCCTTGACTTTTTTCTTTTCTTCCCTTTCAAGTCCTTCAACGGCCTTTTTCTCTTCTAAGTGTTTTTTGTCTATAAATATGGCGCCTGAATAACCGATGGCAAGTGTTCCCAAAAGATAGAATATTGCCGTTATGCCGCCCCAAATATAAAACACTGTGTTTGCCGCAACAAGGACGAGCCATTGAGCTTTTTTGGGAACGATATAATATACGACCGTTACCCCAATGATAAACACGAGGTATCTAAGGGATGCGACAGAAATTCCGTCATTTAGAAAAGTGCTGAAAAATTCTGAACAAATAGACATTTTTTCATCCTTCTTGAGTGCAAAAATCAAACCAAAACTCAACGCCGTTTTTGATATTTTTTACCCCGCACTGCGTTTTGTTGATGATTGCAATTTCCTTTACTATGAATAATCCTATCCCGACACGAGAATCTAAGACCTTTTTGTCCTCAAAATTTGAGTAGAAATCAGTCCATATTTTGTCAAGACTATCTTCCTCTATCAATTTGCCTTCGTTAAAAACGGTTAGCCTATAGTTATCTTCAATTTTTTTGAGGCTGATTTTTATAGAATGTCCTTTTTCGGTATGCTGAATTGCATTCATAAGATAATTATTGAAAACGTGTTCAATGTTTTCGGGAGCAAACCTTAGATTACAGCGAGGCTCAATATCGGTTTTCAATGCTATGCCGTTGTAGCTGACTAACGGTCTTGACTTTGCACACAAATCACCGATCATTTCGGAAAGGTCGACTTCTTTTGCTTCGCTTTTAAACAGCTCCCTTTCGCCCGCCGAAAAGCTCAAAAGAGTACTGATGAGCTTACTCATCTTGTTTATTTCTTCCAATGCCGAATCATAGTAATACTTTTTGCGGCTTTCGTCTTTTGAAAATTTCATCATTTCCAATTGGCTTGAAATAATGGCAAGCGGAGTTTTTAACTCATGGGTTATATTTGTAATGACCTTTTTACGCATCTTCTCATATTCATTCATTCTGGCGACATCTGCTTTTAAAAGAAAGTTGAAATTGCTAAGATTGTTGAAGTTGGTTTGGATAGTGTCCGCCATGTTGTTTATCTGCTTTACAAGAATACCTATCTCATCGTTTGTAATTTTGCCTTCATAGCGTTTAGAGTAATTGTCCTCTGTGATATTCGACGCTATATCGCTCAGTTTTCTTATAGGTCTTATGGTATTAGAAACAAGCGTAAACATTGCAATACCGCTGAAAAAAACGAAAATGATTGTAAAAACAAGCAGGTTCCTGTTGGTATAGGAAAATATAGAGTCACTTATTTTCAGTGATTCCTCAATATTGATATAGTAAACTTTACCGTTCTGTTCAGCGGTACGTTTCAAGCTCAGATATTCATATCCGTTTCCGTTAATGTATTGGGGTTCGGAACCGGCGCTGAATTGATTGAAAAAAATGTCTTTGTTTTTGATAAAAGCTCTCGCCCTTGCAATCCTGCTTGAGGAATAAATCGTCTTGAGATCCTCGTCAAAAATAACCATGTAATATGTCTGATGATCGTTTTCTTCCATAAACATATCAAGTTTATCTTCATCTTTTTCAAAGTTTATGGCAGAAAGCTCCTCATAAGCTACTGCCATTTTGTCGAGTTCTCTTTCGATATACATATCCTTATTGTTAGCAATGTAGATTAAGCTGACAGCGCCAAGACACAAAACAAGAACAAGCATAATAAGACTGGAGAGCTTCAATGAAAGTTTACTTAACATTATTCTACCTCAAAGCGATACCCTACTCCATATACGGACTTAATATACGGATAATCGTCAGTCAGCTTTTTGCGAAGCTGTTTAACGATGGTATCGACTGTTCTGAAATCTCCAAAATAATCATATCCCCAAACCGCATTTAAGATCTGTTCTCTGGTGAGGACGTTTTTTGAATTTTCTGCAAAAAAGCAGAGCACGTCAAACTCTTTTGGCGTCGTTTCCACTAACTCGTTATTTAAAAAGGCCTCTCTTGAGCTTTTATCAAGAGTGAGCTTTCCTATTGTCAAGGTCACGTTTTCCGTTGGATTTATCCTTGAAAGCAAAGAGTTTATATGCTCTTTTAAAACGGAAAGCAAAAACGGCTTTACCAAATAGTTATCGGCGCCCGCTCGAAATCCTGCAAGCTGATATTCCTCTGTTTCTCTTGCGGATAAAATTATTACAGGGGTTTTCGATGTCTCGCGTATTTTTCTGAGCACTTCAAAGCCGTCTATATCGGGAAGCATACCGTCCAATAAAACAAGGTGGGGTTTTTCACGAAAAAACAAATCAAGCGCATCTTCGCCGCAATCGGCGGTAAAAACAACGAAACCGTTGCTTGTCAAATAATCGTCTATTGTATCTCTGAGTTTATTGTCATCTTCAACGACAAGAATTTTTTTGCCAGGCACAGCAATCACTTCCTACAAATTGAGGAAACTCTGATTAAATCACGCTTAGGGCTTAATGCTCATCTTGCTTGCAAATATTCCGTAATACTTTGCCAAAATACTCGGCAATACACAAAGTATTGCCTCAGCCTGTCG
>CANQLQ010000048.1 GCA_947624755.1 uncultured Clostridia bacterium
CATATGCCCCTGCAACGATAGGCTCATAATTTTCGCAAAACCTTTTAACTTATTTTCGCTGTTGCGTTAATAAAGGTCTGCAAGCTCATAAATTAACCTTTCCGTCTCTTTCCAACCGATACATGGGTCGGTGATAGATTTTCCGTATATACTTCCGTCTACTCTCTGACAGCCGTTTTCAATATAGCTTTCTATCATAAGTCCCTTTACAAGTCTGTCAATGTCAGAGCTGTGACGGCAGGAATGAAGAACTTCTTTTGCAATTCTCGGCTGTTCTTCATATTTTTTTGCCGAATTTGAATGGTTGGTATCAACAATAACAGCAGGATTTACAAGATTTTTCTTTGAATAAAGCTCGCAAAGACGGCTCAAGTCTTCATAGTGATAGTTCGGGAAAGCCTGTCCGTTTTCGTTGACGTATCCACGCAAAATCGCATGAGTGAGCGGATTGCCCTTTGAATGAACTTCCCAGCCGCGATAGATAAAATCATGAGCATGCTGGCCTGCCGTTATAGAATTCATCATAACCGAAAGGTCTCCGCTTGTCGGGTTTTTCATGCCGACGGGAATATCGAGTCCGCTCGAAGTGAGTCTATGCTCCTGGTTTTCGCTTGACCTTGCGCCTACGGCAACATAAGAAAGCAAGTCGTAAAGATAGCGGTAATTTGCCGGATAAAGCATTTCATCGGCGCAGGTAAATCCGGTTTCATTTATGGCCTTCATGTGCAAACTGCGAATTGCAACAATACCTCCGATTAGGTCGGATTGACCGTTAGGGTCCGGCTGATGAAGCATACCTTTGTAGCCGTCCCCCGTGGTTCTCGGCTTATTTGTATAAATTCTCGGAACAATGAAAATTTTGTCCTTGACTTTTTCCTGTACACGAACAAGTCGCGAAACGTAATCGAGAACCGATTTTTCGTGGTCGGCAGAGCAAGGTCCTATAATAAGCACAAGCTTTCTTACTTTGCCTTCAAAAATTTCCTTGAGCTCGGCATCTCTTTTTGCTTTGATTTTTGCACTTTCTGCCGAAAGCGGAAATCTTTCTTTAATTTCCTTCGGTATCGGAAGTTTGCATTTAAATTCCATGTTCATAACTTTTCGCTCCTATTTATCAAACAATTTTCTTCTCTGTGTTGAAAGCCTCATCATATCCATCATACCATCTTTGTTATCGGTTTCAATGAAATTATAAAGTATGTCAAATTTACTTTTAAAAAGATCCATTTGCCTAAGGAGTGCATCTTTGTTGAGCATAAAAAGTTCGCTCCACATCACTTCGTTTATGTTTGCTATTCTTGTAAGATCCCTAAATGAGTCGCCGGTATATTTTTCAAGGTTTTTATGTTCATAACAGGTCATAAGTGAAACTGCTATGCAGTGAGTAAGCTGCGAAACAAAACCTATCATTTCATCGTGTTCCTCAGGTGAAAGTTCGCAAATTCTTCCGAAGCCTAAAATTTCCCCTATCCTTTTGCACGCGTCTATATTTTCTTCGGTATTTTTTTCGGTAGGAACGACAATATAGTTTGCGCCGAAAAAGATTTTTTCGTTGCTGTTTTCAACGCCGTAGACTTCTTTGCCTGCCATAGGATGAGCCGAAACGAACTCAACGCCTTCGGGAAGCATTGACTGGATTTTTTCAACAATACAGCCCTTAACACCGGTTACATCAGTAATCAATGCGCCTTTTTTAATAAATTTACCGTGTTCTTCGATCCACCGGACAAAAATGTGCGGATAAAGAGAAAAGACGATTATATCGGCATTTGCTATCATTTCGGTGTCAACCTTAGTGGTTGCATGTTTTACAATTTCATGTTCAAGCGCAAAATCAACCGAGGACTGGCTTCTTGTAATAGCGTCAACATAATAGCCTTTTTCGGTAAGACCTCTTGCATAGCTTCCGCCCAAAAGACCGAGTCCGACAATGAGAAATTTTGTATTTTTGTTAATTATCATATAAAGTAACCTCCACCCCGAGATTTTTTATTACATCAAAAAATTCCGGAAAGCTTTTTGAAACTGCCTGTGCGTCAGAAATTTCACCGCCAAAAACACTTGAAAGCACGGCAAGCGCCATTACTATTCTATGGTCGTTATGACCCAAAAGAAGTTCAGAAGGTGTATGGAGCCGGGCTTTATGAACGACAATTTCATTTTCACCGACTTCAATATCTGCTCCAAACTTTGAAAGCTCTTTCGCCATAACAACACCGCGGTCGCTCTCTTTAATTTTAAGACGTTTTGTTCCAATAAATTTTGCACCGTGAAGCGCGGCCGCAAGAGTCATCAGGATAGGCGCAAGGTCGGGACAGTCAGAAACGTCAAGCTTAGGTGAACCGTAGGAAAGTAAGGTGAAATACTTTTTATATATCATATCGCCCTGAAGGCTGTCCGGGTCAAGTCCTTTTGTTTCAACGCAGCCGCCAAGAAGATTGAACGCATCAAGGAAGGCTGAACCCGAGTAATCGCCTTCAACGGTAATATCACAAGCGGTATATTTTTGACCGCCTCTGACGAACAAGGCAAGTTCATCTTCGGCTTGCACCGAAACGCCGAATTTCTTCATTGCCAAAAGCGTCATATTAATATAGCTTGCGCTTTCAAACGGCGGCAGAATATGTATACGGCTGTCTTTTTCCATTACCGACAAAGCATAAAGAAGTCCGGTTATAAACTGACTGCTTATGTCACCTCTTACAAAGAAATCACCGGCTTCAAGCTTTCCGCAAATTTTAAGCGTATCTCCCTTTTCAAAAAGAAGCCCTCTTTCTTTGCAGATAGTTTCATAGACGTCAAGCGGTCTTTTCATAAGTCTGCCTTCGCCGCGGAAGGTCTGCTTTTTGTCCGATAGAAGAAGAAGCGGAATAAAAAAGCGAAGTGTGCTTCCGCTTTCACGGCAATAGAAATTCTTTTCTTCGCTCATTATAACAGAATCAAGACCTTTAATTTTAACCGTATCACCGTTTATTTCATATGAAGCGCCCATTTCTTCAAGGCAGTCAAGAGTTGCAAGTATGTCCGAAGAAAAAGTGACTCTTCTTACAATACTTTCCCCTTTCGAGAGTGCGGCGCAGATAAGCAGGCGGTGTGCCATACTTTTAGATGCCGGCGCATAAACACTTCCATTTGCGGCGCTTTTCTTTATTTTTGCAATCATATTGGCCATAGCCTTTCTTTTATTTTTGCTTTAGAGAATCACTGATTAATACAAGCTGCCCTGCTTGACGGTAAATTATTCCGTCAGTTTGCCCAAAAATTCAATAGACAAAGTATTGCCTTAAATTTTTGGAATATAAAAAGATACTTTCAAAATAGGGACAAAGTGTTTTCGCGGAGTAAAATTATAATTTTATATAATTTCTACCCCGCGTAATTCCTGCGGGCGATGCCCGCCGCCATGCGTGCCGTAATTCGTGCGGGCGATGCCCGCCGCCAATTAGGGCGCCTTGAATTAATCAGCGCTTCCTTAGATAATCTGACAAAAAGTCAACCGCGCGAAGATAACCGTCCGTACCAAGACCCGTAATGGTTTTAACGGCGGCTTGTCTTATATAACTTACACGGCGAAAATCTTCCCTTTCCTCGACCTTTGAAATATGAACTTCAACAGTAGGTATGGAAACGGACTTTACCGCGTCAAGAATTGCAACGCTTGTGTGAGTGTAAGCGGCGGGATTGAACACTATACCGTCAACTTTTCCGTAGGCTTCCTGAATTTTGTCAACAAGCGCGCCCTCATGGTTTGATTGAAAAAATTCACATTCGATGGATTTATCTTTACAGTAATTTTCAATTTTTTTTACAAGGTCAAGATAGGTTTCCTTTCCGTAATGTTCAGGTTCTCTTATGCCGAGCATATTAAGATTAGGACCGTTAAGAACAAGAATTTTCATTTTAAATCAACTTCTCTTATATAAATATATTTATTATTTTATCTACGCTGTCAGAGACAACACCGTCGACAAAAATTTCTTCATCGCAGACGCTTTTATAGATTGGATACCGTTCGTCAAATCTTTTTTTCAAATCCGACATATTACTTGAAAGCGGCCTGTCGCCGGTCGGAAGAATATCCTCAACCGGACGGTTAAGGAAAAAGATTTTTCCGTTTGAAGAAAGAGCGTCAATGTTTTCTTTTCTAAGTACCGCCCCTCCCCCTGTTGCAATAACAAGACAGTTTTTTGAAGAAGCTTCTTTTATAGCTTTTGTTTCGGCATCTCTGAAATATTTTTCGCCAAAGCTTTTAAAAATCTCAGGTATTGGCTTGCCTTCGTTTTTTATAATCAATTCGTCAGTATCGACAAATTCTCTGTTTAACTTTTTGGCAAGAGCTTTACCTATTGTGCTTTTTCCGCAGCCGGGCATACCGACAAGGACAATGTTTTGTTTCAGAGAAAGAACCGAACGAAAGGTCTTTTCATAAACTTCGCTGTCATACTTTGTATCAAGAAAAATCTCGCTTGCCTTGACAGCCTGAGCCACAAGCATATAAAGCCCGCAGCAATGCTTTAAGCCGAGCTGTCTTGCCTGTCTGATCAATTTCGTCTCAAGCGGATTGTAAACAACATCGGCAACGCCTTCAAGAGCCGAAAAGCCGTCAAGAGTTATTGCGCTTGTGTCATTTTGGGGGAACATTCCGCAAGGCGTTGTGTTAATTATGTATGAAGCGTCACCGTGAATCTCTTTTACGTTTTTATAATTAACTTTCCCGCTGCGGCTTACGATTATAACCTCGCGAGCGCCGAGACTTTCACTTGCCGCAAAGGCGGTTTTAGCCGTTCCGCCGGAGCCGAGAATAAGAACCTTTTTGTTTTTCAGCTCAAAGCCGTTTCTTTCAAGCAGGCGCTTAAAACCGAAGAAATCGGTATTATAGCCGAAAAGCTTTCCGTCACGGTTTACAATAGTGTTGACTGAACCGATTTTTTTCGCCGCTTCGTCAATATATGACAGGTACTCAATAACCGTTTCTTTATAGGGAATTGTTACGTTGACAGCCTTGAAGTCGTGCTTTTTCATAAACTCATGAACCTCAAAACGGTCAAGCTCACAAAGTTCATATTCATAAGGCGCAAACGATTCGTGAATTACTTTTGAAAAGCTGTGACCAAGCCTTTCTCCTATTAATCCGTATTTCAAAAAGCTCACCCTTTCAGAAAGTCTGTGCCAAACCTTACGGCAAGTATATCGCAAAGTGTTATTGCCGTAACACTGTCAGCGACAACGGCGGCACGATGAATAATAGCAGGGTCGTGTCTGCCTTCGATCTTAATAAGTGAATTTTCGTTCTTTATAAAATCAACCGTTTTCTGCTCTTTGTAAATTGAAGGCGTGGGCTTTATTGCAAGATTGAATAAAATCGGCATACCGTTTGTGATGCCGCCGTTGATACCGCCGTTGTTATTCGTTTCGGTAACAACGCCTTTTTCGCCCATTCTAAACGGGTCGTTTGCCTTTTCACCCGTCATATATGCAAAATCAAAGCCTGCGCCGAACTCAACGCCTTTAACCGCAGGTATACTGAAAAGCGCATGGGAAAGAACGCCTTCTACAGTATCAAACCACGGTTCACCGACACCTGCCGGCATACCTGTTACAACAGTTTGCAATACACCGCCGATACTGTTTCCGTCTGCTCTTATTTCAACGATTTTTTCTTCAACGGCTTTTCTTGCTTTTTCGTCAAGAACAGGTATTGAAAGAGAAGAAAGAAGAGTAAAATCATCGTCGAAATTTTCAAATTTTCTGTCATTAATACCGCCGCAGGAAAGAACGTGCGTTCCTATTCTTATGCCTTTGCTTTCAAGGGCTTTTATCGCAATTGCACCGGCTGCAACAAGCGGCGCTGTTATTCTTCCCGAAAAATGACCGCCGCCTCTGTAATCCTGAAAGCCGTGATATTTGCAAAAGGCTGTAAAATCGGCATGACCCGGTCTTGCAAGATCCTTTGTTTTAGAGTAATCCTTGCTTTTTTGCTCGTCGTTTTCGATCATAACGCAAATCGGTGTTCCCGTGGTTTTTCCTTCAAAGACACCGCTTAAAATTCTGCAAGCATCTTTTTCTCTTCTTGCGGTTGAAACCTTGCTTGGGCCTTTTCTTTTTTCAAGCTGAAAAGCAATAAAGCTTTCGTCAACCTCAATTCCCGGAGCAAGTCCGTCAATTACCGCACCTATAGCCGCGCCATGGCTTTCACCAAAAATTGTTACCGCAACCGACTGTCCAAAACTGTTTTTCATATTCAACACTTAAACAGATAAACCTATCTGTTAAAATTCCTTTTCTGATTATAATAAATATCTTTTAAGTGATTCGGTTTCAACTTCTTCAAAATAGAATGAACCGATTTTATTGCTCTTTACAAGAGTAACCTTTGTGCCGTCCGTTTTTTTATCGTGGGTAAGAGCCTCATAAACGGAATTTTTGTCATAATCATAGCTTGTAACAAGTCCCGCTTTTGAAAGAGCGGCTTTCACCCTTTCTCTTATATTTTCGCCGCACATCGGAAGAATACCGAGCGCAACACATTCACCGTGATAAAGCTTGTTAAGACCGGCCGAGCTTTCAATTGCATGACCGATAGTGTGACCGAAGTTCAGCACTTTGCGAAGTCCGCTTTCTTTTTCGTCTTTCTGCACTACACTTCTTTTGACAAGCAGAGACTTTTCTATAATAGCTTCAATATTATCCATATAATCATCGCTCTCGAAAAGCTCAAACAAGCTTTCGTCGCTTGTTATACCCATTTTAATGCTTTCGGCAAGACCGTTTGAAATCTGTCTTTTTGGAAGGGTATCAAGCACATCGGGGTCAATTATGACAGCCTTTGGCTGATAAAAAGCACCGATGATGTTTTTTATAGAGTCAAGGTCAATTGCTGTTTTTCCGCCGATTGATGAATCCACCTGAGAAAGGACGGTCGTCGGAATATTATAAAAAGCAATACCTCTCATGTATGTAGCCGCGGCAAAGCCTGCCATATCTCCGCACACGCCGCCGCCTACAGCAATTACGCAGTCTTTTCTTGTAAAGTTCTTATGAAGAAGCTTTTGGCAAATAGATTTGTAAACATCAAAATTCTTACTTGCTTCGCCTTGCTCAAAAACAAAAATTGAAGCGTTACCCACTGCGTTCGCAACGGTTTGGGCATAAATTTCGGGAACGCCGCTGTCGGTTACGATAAGAGCCTTGTTGTGGTCGCCGATATATTGGTTCGCCTTTTTGAGCGTCCCCCTTTCAAGAACAATATCATATTTTGAGTCTTTCATATTAACAGGTATAATCATGACTTTACCTCCTGTTATATCTTTAAATCTGAATTATATGTACCGATAAATTTCAAGCTGTCGCAAAAATCGGAAAGCTCATCAAGCATATACTTGCCGCGTTTTCCCTGAAGGTTGCCTTCAAGTTCAACATAGAAGTAGTATGACCATGCCTGGTCTTTTATTGCCCGGCTTTTAATTGAGTGCATATTAAACCCATGGTTTCCGATAATATTTATCGCTTTTGCAAGCGCGCCGGCTTTTTCGGGAACGACAAAAACAACAATTGAATGGTTATTTTCACTTTTATGCATAGAACGTGAAAAAACGGCAAAGCGCGTTGTGTTATCATCGCTTTCATTTATGTTCTCTTTGAGAATTTCGAGTCCGAAAAGCTCCGCCGTTTCCCGGCTTGCAATTGCGGCAAGAGACGGGTCGCCTGACTTGGAAACAAATTGAGCGGCTCTTGCGGTATTGGCGCAGGTCTGAGTTCTGAAATCGTTTGAACGGATAAACGGTGTGCATTGTTCAATTGCCTGTTCATGACTTATAACCTTTTTTATATCTTCTATCTTGGTTCCGGGAAGACCGACAAGGTTATGATGAATTGAAAGTCCGTATACGGCGTTTACATAAAGAGAACCCGAAAAAATCAGGTCGATGACCTGCCCGACTTCGCCGGCATTACTGTTTTCGACGGGAAGTACCGCGCAGTCACATTCGCCGCTTTCGACCGCTTCATAAGCCGCTTTAAAATCTTTGTATGACATTTTGTTGCTGTCGGGAAAAATTTTGCAGGCTGCAATATGTGCATATGCGCCTTCAACTCCGCTGTAGGCAACATTCATACCTTTAAGAATACGCCTTTGGTAGCGTTTGGAAATTTCCATTGTACTTTTTTGAAAGCTCGTATAATATTCTTTAATTTCCTCATCCTCGATATAAGCCATATTCCTTTTTATAAGAAATTCTTCTCTTGCCAAATCAAAAACAGGAAGCCCGTTTTCTTTTTTATGTTCTGCGACAAGTCTTACCGCTTTCATTCTTTTTTCAAAAAGAGCGGCAATTTCCTTGTCTGTCTGTCCGATTATTTCTCTGGCCGCGCTAAGCTTATCGACTGTTTTATTATCCATTTAAACCATATTCCTTTGCAAGTTTTTCAAAAGCAGGTATTGAGCGTTTGACAACTTCGGGTGAAACGCAGGAAGCAACCCTTACATAACCCGGAAAGCCAAATGAATCTGACGGAACAAGCAGAAGTTCAAACTTCTTAGCTTTTTCGCAAAATGCCACGGCATCCCTTTCGGGCGATTTCAAAAAAAGATAGAACGCACCGTCCGGCTTTGCCGCTTTGAAGCCGTTTTTTTCAAAGCATTCAACGAGAACATCCCTGTTCTTTTTGTAGACGGAAATATCCGAAGTACAGCCGATACATTTCGCAATTACAAACTGCATAAGGCTCGGCGCACAGACATAGCCGAGCGCCCTGCCTGCTCCGCAGACCGCTTTATATATGTAAGCCGAGCCTTCCGCTTCGTCGGGTACAAGGATATAACCGATTCTTTCGCCGGGAAGCGAAAGGGATTTGCTGAAAGAGTAGCAAACTATTGTGTTATCATAATATTTCGTAAGATAAGGAACTTTTACGTCATCGTATACAAGCTCACGGTACGGTTCGTCGGAAATCAGAAAAATCGGGTGATTGTATTCTTTTTGCTTTAGCTTTAAAATTTCGCACATTTTAACAATAGTTTCTTCGCTCAAAACAACACCCGACGGGTTGTTGGGAGAGTTTACGACAACTGCCTTTGTTTTTTCTGTTATTGCTTTTTCAAAGGCGTCAAGGTCTACCTGAAGCGTTTCGCTGTCGCACAAAACTATAACGCACTTCATACCGGCGTTAGAAGCAAAAACTTTATATTCGGGGAAAAACGGAGCGAATAGTATAACTTCATCGCCTTCTTCGCTAAGCGCATTGAAAGTAATTGTAAGCGAAGCCGCCGCACCGCAGGTCATATATAAATTGTTTGCGGAAAAATTTGTGCCGTAGGTTTTGTTAAGATAAGAAGCTATCGCGCCCCTTACTTCGGTGTCGCCAACCGCTGAAGTATAGCCGTGAAGCTCAGTTGACGGCATTTTTTCAATAAGCTCTTTTATCGCTTCGTCAACAGCTCTCGGCGCAGGTACGCTCGGGTTTCCGATTGAAAAATCGAATACGTTTTCTTTACCTATTTCAGCGCTTCTCTTTTTGCCGTATTCAAAAATTTCTCTGATTACCGAGCTGTTCGCTCCAAGCTCATACATTGTTTCGTTATACATCTCTATCACCCGGTTATAAATTTTTTAAATTATACTATAAAAATCAAAATGGGTCAATATTTTTGCGTATAATTCGATTCTTTGTCGATTATTTTTTCATTTGGATTTATGTATATTTTTCGTCTTGATATTGATTTTAACGCTTGTTTATGATAATATTTTGAAGATTTGTTACCGGAAAGCATGCATGGCGTGCAGCAATTACGCGGCGGGCATCGCCCACAGGAGTTACGCGGCGGGCATCGCCCGCAGGAATTACGCGGCGGG
>CANQLQ010000049.1 GCA_947624755.1 uncultured Clostridia bacterium
TATTACGGAAAATTTGCAAGCAAGATGAGTATTAAGCCTTATGCGTGATTTAATCAGTGATTCCCTAAAATTTTTGGACAAAATGACGGAATAATTTACCGTCAAGTAGGGCCGGCTTGTATTAATCAGTGATTCCTTAGCTATATTTTTTTGCGTAAAAAGATATTTTATACCGTTTTGTACAAAAATCCGAAGGTAATTTCAAAACTACATTTAAAAGCAGATTTATACATTTCGTTCGCCGTATTGTATTTCAAATCCTGCTTTTCGCAAAAAGTGCGGTGATTTCAGACTTTTGGAGCAAAAAAACATGAACAAAACCTACAAATTTCAGGCAGTATAATTTTTTACCTTTACCGGTACGCAAAGCATTAATTTAATTTTTTCTCTGACTTTACGGTGAGACGGCCTGCAAAATTTAATTTTTAATACCGAGTCTCACATGAAAGTCAAAGCAGCATACGAAGCTTGTCAAAGAGGTTCAACAATCTGACAAAAACTCCGTTTGCCAATACGCTTACTTACTATTTAATCAATGGTTATTTAATATAAACAATGAAACTTTTGGTAACGTGACAGCTATTATAACAAAAGCTTTTTAAAAAAACAATAACAAAATCAAAAAAATTTTTATTTTTTAATAAACTGTTCATATTGCCTTAAAGGTCAAAATTTTCGGTTGATTATTTGTCGAAAATAACAATTTCCCTGCCGAGTCTGAATGAATAAAGCATAGTTTCGCCCACTTCATACCCTGTACACAGTGCCAAAGCCTTTTTATAAACCTTTACCTGTTCGGTATATTTCTTTCTGAACTCATCTTCATTTTCAAGATTATCGGTCTTATAGTCCACAATAACCAGTTTTCCGTTTTCTATAAATGCGCAGTCCGCAATGCCCTGAAGCAGCACCCTTTCATCAGAAAAAGCTTTAAGCTCGGGATAAACATCTCCTATGGGAACGCTGACGGTAAATTTCTTTTCTCTCATAACAAGCTCGCTTGCAAATATTCTTTTTGCAAGACTGCCTTTAAAAAAGTTTTCAACCGCCTTAACATTAATTGCCTTTGCCTCGTTTTCAAGAATAAAACCCATTTCGCAAAGTCTTTCAATCTCGGCTTTGACATTTAACGCGGCTTTTTCATAGTTTGCGTACTGCATAAAAGCATGGGTTGCCGTTCCCCTTTGAGCGGCCGTAAGTCCGTCCTTGCTCAGAAAGGCCGGTCTTGAATATGCAAAATATTCTCTGTCAACCGAGTTTTTATCCACCTGCGATGCGGCTCGTTTGCTTACCGCATATGTAAGCGGTTCATATTTATAACGGTAACGGAGCTTTTCTTTTATTGTGTTGAGAAAATCTCTGTCCGGTTCACATTTTATTTCTCTTTGTAAGTTTTCTTCTTCTGTTTCTTTTGTATTCGCAATTTTAACTTTTAGAGAAAAATCGGACTTTAGAACAATATTTTCTCCTAAACCCGCTTCATTTCTTAGAACTTTTGCATCTTTATGTCTGAGAAATGCGGGAAGAAGCCAATCGTTATAGCATACGGCAAGCCTCGACGCAAAGGGAGCAATTTTATCGGAGCAGGCGGTTATATACGGAACATATTTTGCAAGGGCTTTTTTAATATTTTTGACACAGCCGAGCATAATGAGTTTTTCTTTTGCTCTCGTCATTGCAACATAGAGTATTCTCATCTCTTCCGAAACAGAGTCGTTGTGGACAGAAAGCTTTACTGCCTTATGACTGAGAGTCGGATATTGAGCAAAAGTTTCAAGCTGTCTGTAGACAAGCCCGATACCGGCTTTTGAAGAAATTATCATATTGCTGTTTTCGTCGGCGGTGTTGAATTTACCATTGCAGTTTGCAATAATACAAACGGGAAATTCCAGCCCCTTTGACTTATGAATGGACATAATTCTTACAACATCTGAATCCGGTGAAATTCCGTTTGAGCCTTTAAGGTCATGATTTTCCCTTGACATTCGGTCAATAAAGCCGATAAAGCCCGATATTCCGATATAGCCGGCTTTTTCATAATCAGACGCATAATCAACAAGAAGAGAAAGGTTTGCAATTTTCGTCCTGCTATCCTTCATTGCGCTGACAAATGATATAAATGAAGTTTCATCATAAATTTCACGGATAAAATCTTCAACGCTCATTGAATTGCAAACCGCACGCAGACGGGAAATTTTATCGGTGAAATTTTTTACCTTTTCATTGTCGGGCAAAGAAAGAAGACAGCTATATAAATCGCCTTTTCTGTCATTTATGCGAAGTAAGGCCATATCATCTGCGGTAAAGCCGAAAAAGACCGACATCATAACGGTCATAAGCGGTATATCCTGACGGGGATTGTCTATAACACGAAGAAGGCTCAGCATAAGACTTATTTCATAAGAAGAGAAAAATTCAGCGGAAACCTCTGTATAACATGGAATTGACTTTTTCCTTAGAGCATCGGCATAAACAGCGGCGCTGCCCTTTGTTTTTCTCATAAGAATACAGAAATCTCCGTAGGTTGCCTTCCTTTCTCCTTCACCGTCTTTTACGGTAAGGCCTTCGCTTATCATTCGGTTTATAAGGTCGGCGGCATATTCAGCCTGAATCTTATCTTTATCATCGTCTTCACCGAGAGCTTCGGCTCTAATTATATGCAGCTCGGCATACTCGTCATCTTTTTCATTATATGAAGCCGAAAAAACAAGTTCTTCATCTTTTGTATAATCAACGCCGCCGACATTTTCGCTCATAACCTGAGAAAAAACAAAATTGACAGCGCCGGTCACGTTTTTACGGCTTCTAAAATTATTGCCAAGAGTTATTTTTGACGGATAGTTATCCCTTTCACGTTCATAAGTTGTATAGGCATTTTTAAGTTCGGTAAAAATTTCGGGCATAGCTTTTCTGAAGCTGTATATGCTTTGCTTGACATCGCCTACTCTGAAAAAATTATCCTTTGAAATTGAGCTGAAAAGCATATCCTGCGCTCTGTTTGTATCCTGGTACTCATCAATGAGAATTTCATCAATATCGTCTGAAATTGATTTTGCAAAAGCAGTCCTTTCGATTTTTCCGTCTTCATTAATCGAAACAAGAAGAGAAATTGCCATATGCATTATATCGTTGAAATCGGCAATATTCTTTTCTTTTTTCAGTGTCGAAAAATTTTCCCCAAAGCGTTTAGCGGCAAGGCAAAGCTGCAGCACCATCGGACGAAGATATGACATATCGACAACATATTCGTCCTTTGTGCAGCACATTAAGCCTTTGAGCTTTTTTGTAAATATTCCTTTTACATTATCTCGGTAAAGACACATTGCGGCAATATCGGGATCATCTTTCAGACCTTTTGGTGTGTTAGCCCTTCTTGCAAGGGAAAAGCTTTCAATTTTTCCCTTTAGCTCGTCCCATTTTCCGTCTTTCAGATATTCAAGCATTATGTCAATGTTGATCATATCCACTTCGTTTGCGGCCTTAAAAATTCCTTCAAAATCCTCAGACCCGTCATACATAAGTTTGAGCTGCCGCAAAAGTTCACGGCAATAAACAAGAGCTTCGTATACATACTCAAGAACGATTTTTCCATATGCACTTTCGCAGACATTACTGTAATCCTTGAATCTTGAATACACCTCATCGAGCCATTTTTCGGGGAACGGATAAGATCTTGACGAATCGTAAAGGTTTAAAATCATATTTGCGATATTGCTGTCGTCCCTGCCCGAGGTCAGCAATTCAACAAGGCGAAGAAAATCCTCGTTTTTTTCTTCATAAAGTTCGGCAAGCGTAAGCTCCATTGCCCTGTCTTTAAGCAGGTTCTGCTCGCCGTCGTCGGCATTTTTAAAATCGGGAGAAATATCAAGAAGCTGAAAATTATCCCTTACAAGCTTATTGCAGAAGCTGTCAATAGTACATATCCGTGCAGAAGGAAGAAGCATTTTTTGATTTATAAGGTTTTTGTCTGAGGGATTTTTTTTAATCTCATCTTCAAGCGCTTTCGTTATTCTTTGCTTCATTTCGTTTGCGGCGGCTTTTGTAAAGGTTACTATAAGAAGGCGATCCGCACTTGAGGGATTAACTTTATCGGTAAGTCTTTCTATAACCCTTTCGACAAGAACTGCCGTTTTTCCCGAACCGGCAGCGGCGGAAACAAGAACGCTTCCCCGCCTTGACCTTATCGCATCGAGCTGACTTTCAGTCCAGTTTCTTGCCATTTATTCTTCGCCCCCTTCGCTTTCAAGCTCCAAAAGACATTCTTCGTGATTTAGACTTGGTATATATCTGCTTTTTACCCCTTCGCTCATCATGCAAACGCTTTGGTAATCGCAATAAGTACAAGTCCTGCTGTTTTTTGCTCCGTAAGCCGGTCTTGCCGGAATATGTCCGCGGTGAAGCTCATTTCCCATTTGCGCCATAATTGTATCCATTTTTTTCGCAAGCTTCCCCAGTTGGGCAAGGCTTATGAAATTGCCTTTGAAGTCTCCGTTCTTTTTCGCTCTGAACGGAGCCATTAAAGCGTTTGCGCTTTTGCTCATGCCTTTTATAACTTCTTCATTATCAAGAACCATTCCGTCAGGTTTTCCGCCCTCAAGGCGTAATGAGTTTATTTTTTCTTCGGAAGAATTTCGTTCAACATTATAAGGCATAAATCTTGCCGGAAGATACATAATTCCCGCAGGAACAATATTTTTTCCGTAATGCTTTTCTCCGCCACGCCAAAGACTTATAAGATAAATAAGCATCTGCATATTAAGTCCGCTCATGACGTCGGAAAGAAGGAACGATTTTTCCCCGGTTTTATAGTCGACGACTCTCAGATACTTTTTGCCGTCTTTTTCCATTTTGTCCACACGGTCAATGAATCCGACAATTTCAATATATCCGTCCTCAAGCTCAATACGGTAAGGTTCGACCTCTTTTCCGCTTGCGATTTTTAGTTCAAAATCACACGGTACGAAATCGCAGTCGTCAAATTCGGCAATCAAACGGTCAACTATTGTAAAAAGCACCTTTTCGGTTCTTTGGTAAAGATAGAGGAATCTCTCGCTTTTGCCTTCTTTTCCTCCCATGTTTGTTTCAATATAAAGTTCAAGAATTTCGCCGACAGATTTTTGAAGATCCTTTTTCGGTACAAGGCTGATATTTTTGTTTTTATACTGTGAAAGCAGTTTTTCGAGCACAAAATGCACAAGAGTACCCGTCTGCATCGGATCAAGCTTTGCGATCTGTCTCGGATATGCGCGCATTGCATGGCGGCAAAAATACTTAAACGGACAAAGCTCATAGTCCTCAAGCTTTGAAGCGGAAAGGTAAAGATGTTTTCCGAAAAGCTCCTTTGCCGTTTTTGGGTCAGAAATTGCAAAATCCTTTTTTTCGCTGACGCTTTCGAGTATTTTCATCTTATCTTTATAACCGTCGGCTAAATAAAAATATTCCTTGAGCGCGTTTTCCTTTGGGGAATCACTTCCCCAAAATCTTGCCATAAGTTCAAAGGCGGATTTTTCGCTTTCGATTTTTTCTTCGAGGCTTAAAAATTCAGTATTGCCTGTTTCTATTTTCGGGAAAATAGTTCTTATTTGCAAAACAATTTCGGATTCGCTCAGTATTTCACCTTTTGCGTTTGTCAAGCTCCATGTTACAAACAGTTTTTCCCTTGCACAGCAAAGAGAATTGTAAACCATCATTCTTTCATTCATCGCCGCCTGTTTTGCTCCGTCACCGATATCGGGAACAAACTGACGAAGTTTTTCTTTTTCCGTCTCACCGAAAATTTCTTCGCTTGAATAAGGCTTTGGAAACAAACCCTCGTTTGCGCCGACAACAAAAACAACTTTAGGCGTTATTGTTGCAATTCTGTCACAGTCGCATATATATACCTCGTCAAAGCCGTTCGGAAGTTTTCCCAAAGACTGAACGGAAACCACAAGCTCAAAAATTTCTTTAAGCCTTTTTGCACCGACTTTTCTTTCCTTTAATGTGCAGGCAATTTGGTCAATAACGCTCATAAGTATATCCCAAATCTGCTCCTGCTGCGTTGCAAGTTCAAAATTTCCGTTTTTCTCAAGCTCAATGGCATATGCCTTTAGGTTTTCGTTTATGCTGTTTTCAATGAGAAATTCATAAAGCACGGTCATGCTCTCAAAGCCGTTTTTATCTTTCATATTTTCACAGAAAAAAAGAAGCGGTGAAATGATTTTTTCCCTTGTTTCATTAAGCAAAGCAAGACGCTCAGCTCTCTCTTCGTCCATTTCTTTTCCGAAGCCGTCAGGATTATCACTCCATGTCTTTTTCCAATCCGAGCCTTTAAGACTCCACATAAGAGCATAATTTTCGGCCTTTGCAATATCATCTGCGTCAATACCGGAAAGACCGGTTTTAAGATACATCATAAGATTGTCCGTTGTAAAACCGCCGGAAAAAATTTCAAGAAGCGCCCTTACCGCAATAATCAAAGGTTCATTTATTATAGGCTGACGTTTGTCCTCAAAAATCGGAACGCCGTACTTTTTAAGACTGTGCCTTATTTCCTTTTCATAGGGAGTTTCGTTCCTGTAAACAACCGCTATATCGCGGCAGCGGTACTGACCGGTACGCATGAGCATTTTTATTTTTGAGGCGACAAAATCACATTCGTCCCTTTCGGTAGGTGCGGCGAAAAGCTCAATAGCTTCCGTGTCTGCGTAAAAAGGCTTGCCGTCGATTTTGTACAGATTTTCTTCAAGAGCATAAAGGCAATCGCTTCCGTATGTGTTGAACTCACAGCTTATATCGGTAAGGTGTATAACCTTTCCGAACTCAACGCCGCAGGCCGAAGCTTCATTTCTAAGCTTTCGTGCGGTACGGTTGCTTATTGCAAACGGACTCGACGGGTCGGTATTTCTTTCGTTATCGGTACAAAGCGAAACATAGACGTCATCGGCTTGTTTCATCATAAGCCGTATAATTTTAAGTTCCTGAACAGAAAAACGGCTGAAGCCGTCAATCACTACCGTTTTATTTTTGAAAAATTCATTGTCGAGCAAAATTTCATAGACAATGCTCAGCATATCGCTGCTGTCATAAAACGATTGGCTGACAATTGCATTATATGTATCATAAATAAGCGCCGTTTCATAGGTCTTTTCTTTGAGAGAGCCTTTTGGAAGCCGGGAAGCGGCGAAATATATATTTTGAGGCGTTACACTGTTTTGTTTAAACTGTTTTATCTGTTCAAGCATTTTTTTTGCAAACGACATTTTATTGCAGTGTCTAAGAAAAAAAACAAGCTTATCCTGTAAGCTTTCAAGCGCCAGTGACATAAGAACACAGTTTGCGCCGTCAGAAAGAGGGGGCTTTTTTGTACCGCGGCAGGTTTTGAAAACAGTATCGGCAAGACGCGAAAAGCTGAGAACTTCCACCTTGCAGGCATCTTTTGCGCCGAGAGCTTCAAGCACACCCATATCGGTTTCAAAAGTAAACTGCTTCGGAACAATAAGAATTATATCTGCGCCCTTTTCTTTAACAAGTTTTCCAATTTTGGAATGCAGAAATTCGGTTTTTCCGCAGCCTTTCTTTCCTGTTACAAAATGAAGCATATTTATCACTATTGATACGCATACAACTAAGGAAGCACTGATTAATTCAGGGTACCCTAATTGGCGAGGAAATTTTTCGTCAGTTTGTTCAAAAATTTGAGGCAATACTTTGTGTATTAACGAGAATTTTTGGGCAAAATGACGGAATAATTTACCGTCAAGCAGGGTAGTTTGTATTAATCAGTGATTCCCTAAGGAATTAATTCCGGCAAAAGCGTCCGTATCGTCCTTTCTAAAAAGCTTTTATATTCCGTCTTAGTTCATTGATGTATTCGGATTCTTTTCAAACAGTCGGTTTACGGCGTCCGAAAGACCTTTATGTTCGGGTTTTGTGAGTTCACTGTCCGACGCAAAAATCGCCTTTGCAGCTTCCCCGGTTTGCCTTAATATTACCATATCTTCAAGAAGGTTGGCAATTCTCATCTCAGGAAGGCCATGCTGTTTTGAGCCAAAGAAATCACCCGGACCTCTAAGTCTCAGGTCTTCGTCGGCAATAAGAAAGCCGTCATTGGTTTTGCACATTACGTCAAGACGTTTTTTTGCATTTTCACCCTTTGTATCGCTTATCAGAATACAATATGATTTTTCGCTGCCCCTTCCCACTCTTCCGCGAAGCTGGTGAAGCTGAGAAAGTCCGAACATATCTGCATTTTCAATTACCATTAAAACCGCATTGGGAACATCTATTCCGACCTCAATTACCGTAGTTGCAACAAGGAGCTGAATTTCACCCTTTGAAAAAGCTTCCATTGTTTCTTTTTTTTCTTTAGGCTTCATTTTTCCGTGAAGAAGACCGACCTTATAGGAGGAAAACTCTTTTTCGGAAAGCCCTTTTGCGTATTTTACCGCCGAGGTCAGCGAGCTTTCGCTTTCTTCAACAACGGGACAGACGATATATGCCTGCAAACCTTTGTTAAGATGTTTTTTGATAAAATTATAAATTCTTTCTTTATATGAAGAATCAACTGCAAAGGTGTCGATTTTTTGCCTGCCTTTCGGAAGCTCGTCAATAACCGAAAGATCAAGATCGCCGTAGATAATGAGAGACAGCGTTCTCGGAATAGGCGTTGCGGACATTACAAGCACATGGGGATTTTTACCTTTTTCGTTTAGCGTTCCCCTTTGTCTTACTCCAAAGCGGTGCTGTTCATCTGTCACGACAAGACCGAGCGATAAAAATTCAACATTATCCGTCAAAAGAGCATGGGTTCCGATTATAACGCCGGCTTTTCCCGTTCTGATTTCTTCTTTGACTTTCTTTTTCTGTAATGCCGAAAGTGAGCCTGTAAGAAGAACGGTATTTATATCTTTGGGCAGCATTTTAGATAAAGTTTCAAAATGCTGCGCTGCAAGTATTTCTGTCGGAGCCATCATTGCACATTGAAAGCCGTTTTTGACCGCCGAATAGATGAGAGCCGCCGCAACAACGGTTTTTCCCGAACCGACATCGCCTTGAATAAGTCTGTTCATCGGACGGGGCTTTTTCATATCGGCAATACATTCATCAATTGCTCTTTGCTGAGCGGCAGTCAGAGTAAATGGCAAAGAAGAGATGAACTCCTTGGAATTGTCATTATTTATTATGTTGACCGTCTTTTCACGGTTACGTTTGCGAAGTCTCATAAGACCGCACTGAAGAGTCAGAAGCTCTTCAAAAATCAGCCTTTTTCTTGCAATTTCAACATCGTTCATATTATCGGGAAAATGAATTTTTGAAAGCGCGTATTGTTCATGACAAAGAGTATATTTTTTTCTTACGCTGTCCGGGATAGAATCAAGCGGATCCATTTCCCTTTGAAGCAAGAGGGCATTTTTTACAGCCTTTTCAATTAATTTTGAAGATAAGCCCGCTGTTTGCGGATAAATGGGCCTTAGCGAAAGATCCTCACGGTACGGTTCAACTATAGGTCCCGACATTTCAAGGTATCCGCCCGAAAGGGTCACTTTTCCGAGAAAAAAATATTCTTTGCCTTCTTCAAGCGCTTCGGCAAGAAATCTGCTGTTATAAATTGTAATATGTAAAACTCCCGTTTCATCAAAGGCTATAGTTTTAAAAAGAGTCATATTTTTTCTTATCACACTCTTTGTAACGGGTGCGCCAACCACAGCTTTGACGCAGGCGGTTTCGCCCGGACAAAGCTTTGATACC
>CANQLQ010000050.1 GCA_947624755.1 uncultured Clostridia bacterium
ACCGCTTCGGCTTGGCGATGCTGGCGAAGAAGTCCGTACGATTCAAAGACAGCTTAACCGTATTGCTCGTAACTATCCGCTTATCCCGACAATTCCCGATGTAAACGGAATTTACGCAGTGACAACCCAAAATGCTGTAAGAACTTTCCAGGAGATTTTTAATCTCGACCCGGACGGCATTGTAGGCTATTCAACCTGGTACGCAATAAAGAGAATATACAACGCAGTAAAAAGACTTTCCGAGCTGTATTCGGAAGGTATAACGATAACCGAAGCACAGCGGCTTTATCCCGAACAGCTTCAAAGAGGCTCGGTCAGTATCTATGTGCGTATAATCCAATATTATCTTAATTTTATCGCCTTCTTCAACCAAAATCTTCCGCGAATAAACGCCGACGGAATCTTCGGCCCCGCAACGCAGGCGGCGGTGGAAGATTTCCAACGTCAAGCGGGTTTGCCTGTTACGGGAGTTGTTGACAGAGCAACATGGAATGCAATTGTAAATGAATATTTTAATATAATTAATTCTTTGCCGTATGAATTTGAATCCTATTCATCTTTGCTTTATCCGGGTTATTTAATAACCGCTGGCAGTACAGGTAATGTTGTCGAACAGGTACAGACCTATCTTAGCGTCATCTCGCAAAACTTGAGCGAAGTACCGCCTGTAACGGTTGACGGTGTATACGGCCCTCAAACGCAAGAAGCCGTAAGGGTTATTCAAGGTCTTTACGGTCTGCCGCAAACAGGCGATATAGGTCCGCTTACCTGGAATGCCATTATTGAACTGTATAACGATTTTAGAACATTTTAAATTGAATAATCGCTCATAAAGCGCCAAAAATAAAATTGAAATATTGAAAGGAAGAAACAACACTTATGAGCGATTTTCAAAAAAGTTATGAAGAAAATTTGGTTATGGTCAACCGAAAACTTAGAGTTGACGAAAGCTTTGATATGCTGATAAAACATATATCCGTTGCTGACAAAAGAGTTACTTTTTACTGTATTGACGGATTCGTAAAAGATGAAATGTTTGAAAAAATGCTTGAATATTTGAGCAAGCTTACCGAAAAAGATTTGAAAGATATTTCGGACGCCGATGATTTTTTGAACAAAAGAATAACATATATTGAATCGAGCACCGAAGATGACCTTGAAAAATTTGCAACCTTTGTGCTTTCCGGCGCAATAGGTATGATTATGGAAGGCTTTACAAAAGCAATAATAATCGATTCAAGAACCTATCCTGCCCGAGATGTACAAGAGCCCGAATCCGACAAGGTGCTAAGAGGTTCACATGAGGGATTCGTTGAAACTGTAATATTTAACACAGCCTTGATAAGACGAAAAATAAGAAATCCCGACCTTACTCTAAAGTCGATTCAAATAGGCAACGAGTCTAAGACGGATATCGTAGTAGTATATCTTGAAAACAGCGTCAACAAAAAGCAGCTTGAAGCGGTAATGAAAAAACTAAAGGCAATTGACGTAAAAAGTTTGACAATGGGGCAGGAAAGCCTTCGCGAATGTTTGTTGCCATATCAGCCCTGGAATCCTTATCCAAGGGTTAGATATACCGAAAGACCGGACACGGCAGCGGCTTGCATCTATGACGGGAATATTATTATTCTTGCTGACGGTTCGCCCTCGGCGATGATTATTCCAACCGGATTTTTTGATTTTGTTCAGGATGCCAATGATTATTATTTTCCTCCTATGGTCGGCACATTTCTCCGTTATATAAGAGCCGTTGTGTTCGGTCTTTCACTTTTACTTGTCCCGACTTGGTATCTTATAACGCTTTATGCGGAAAAGGTACCCGATGCCTTACGTTTTATCCTTATAAATGAACCAAACGGTGTACCGCTGATTTTTCAGCTTATTGTAACTGAATTTGTTATTGACACCCTTCGTCTTGCTTCTTTAAACACTCCAAGCTCGCTTTCCAACTCTTTTGCTGTTGTTGGTGCGCTCGTGCTTGGTGAATTTGCCGTTTCATCAGGTTGGTTTGTTTCCGAAGTGGTTTTATTTATGGCATTTTCGGCAATTTCCAATTTTACTCAACCGAGCTATGAACTCGGTTATGCATTCAAACTTTCAAGAGTATTAATTTTGATTCTTACAGCTATTTTCCATTTTTGGGGATATATAGCAGGGCTTGCAATTGTTATTGTCGTTATATGCACTACCAAAACAGTCGAAGGCTTCACTTATCTTTATCCGGTAATACCGTTTAATAAAGATGCATTTTTAAGTCTTCTTTACAGAAAACAAATTAAGTTTGAATATAAGAAAAATAAATAAAATAGGGCTGTCGCAACCTAAAATTTTTACAAAAAGCCCTATACTAAACAAACACAAGCCGGGGAGAAAATAGTCTTGTCCCCGGTTTTTTTGTGCTTGATTATAATATTTGTAATTAACGCAGTATGCACTTTTTGAAAATGGAGGTGAACAAGAGGTTACATAGGGAAGTTTTATGTGAGTCTTTACATTCACACTGCGCGTAGGGGCGACCCCGTGTGGTCGCCCAAAACAATTTTAATTTTAGGAAAAAATCAACCTTTACAACAGGCTTTATCCTGAGGCACACACCGCATTTTCCCTTTATGTCGGGGCTAAGATAAAAAGAAGCAAACTTACCACAGGGAAGCAAAGCACAAATCGGTCTATAGGCGAAGCGACCCGGCTTGAACGCTTTGCGTTCAAACGGTTGAGCGCAGCCGTACGTCAGCATGTTTCTTTTGGAACTTTTCTTTCAAAAGAAAAGTTCGCCGACGGCAGTCAAAGCCAATAATTTGCACAAATTACAACAAAAAGGCTCAAACCGAAAATCAGAGAAAAAAAGTCACCACTCATGAAAAAGGCTTATCCGGAAGCACAGACCTCTCTTAATAAAATATTTAAATAAAAAAATCAAAAAATTATAAAAACTTTTTTAAAATATTTATAGAATTTTTATTTATATAAATAAAAAACAAGTAAAAAGGCTTTACAAACCATAAGCTTTATGGTATAATTTCTAAGCATTATGCCGATTTCACGGAATACGGATCAAACTTCGCATCGAAGCACTTCACCAACCTTATTCTGAGGGTCAGGCAAATGACTAAAAAATGAGGTGAAAACAATGATTACAAAGGAACAAAAGACAAAAATCATCGAAGAGTATGCTACCCACGAAGGTGACACGGGTTCTCCGGAAGTTCAGATTGCTATTCTTACTTTCAGAATCAACACTCTTACAGAGCATCTCAAAGATAACAAGAAGGATCATCATTCACGCCGCGGTCTTCTCAAAATGGTTGGTCACAGAAGAAACCTTCTTGCATATCTTCAGAAGAACGACATTGAAAGATACCGTTCAATCGTTGCAAGACTTGGTCTTCGTAAATAATTTTGAAAACCTGTGGGCAGGCACGGTGAATAATCGTGTCTGCTTTTGCACGAATAAAGACGGCTTTAATTAAACTTTTAATTGATATTTTCACGGGGCAAATCAATGGGTTAGCACTAAACTGAACGCTTGAGAAAAGTGCGAACGCTCAGTTTATTGCTAAACCGGCCTCGTGTGGATATAATAAATTCAAAGAGAGGTAAATCTATGTTTCCAGAATTTAGAAAATTTGAAACCACACTTGCCGGCAGACCCCTTGTTGTAGAAACAGGTAAAATGGCAGGTCTTGCCGGCGGTTCATGCCTTATCCGTTACGGTGAAACGGAAGTTCTCTGCACCGCAACCATGGCGGCAAAACCAAGAGAAGGCGTTGATTTCTTTCCGCTTTCGGTAGACTATGAAGAAAAACTTTATTCAGTTGGCCGTATTCCCGGCTCTTTCCAAAGAAGAGAAGGCAAGGCAAGTGAAAAAGCAACACTTTCTTCAAGAGTTATTGACAGGCCGATTCGTCCGCTTTTCCCAAAAGATATGAGAAATGACGTTGGTGTTGTTGCGACTGTTATGTCGGTTGACCAGGACTGCCTTCCTGAAATTACAGCTATGATAGGTGTTTCAATTGCAATTTCGATTTCCGAAATTCCGTGGGACGGCCCGATAAGCGGTGTAAGCGTTGGTCTTGTTGACGGCAAATTCGTAATAAACCCGACCGAAGAAGAAAGAGCTAAGTCGGATATGGCTGTTACTGTTGCTTCAACTGCAGATCTTGTTGCAATGATCGAAGCAGGTGCAAATGAGGTTGACAACGAAACCATGTTCGACGGCATTATGTATGCTCATAAAGTTAATCAGGAAATTGTTGAATTTATCAAAGGCATTCAAAAAGAAATCGGCAAAGAAAAGGTTCCCTTTGAATCTCAAGATCCCGATCCTGCTATGTTTGAAGCCGTTAAAGAGTTTGCAATTGATGATATCAAGGCCGCTCTTGACACAGACGACAAGAGGATTCGTGACGAAAGGCTTAAGCCGGTTTATGAGAAAGTTCACGAAAGATTTGATGAAGAATATGAGGATTCAGTTGAAAAGATTGACGAATGCCTTTATAAGCTTCAAAAATTCGTTGTACGCCGTTGGCTTCTTGACGAAGGTAAACGTGTAGACGGCCGCGGAATCAATGATATGCGCCCGCTTGACGCACAAATTGACCTTCTCAGCCGCACACATGGTACAGGTATGTTCACAAGAGGTCAAACGCAGGTTCTTACCGTTACAACACTTGGACCTATGAGTGACGCTCAGCTTCTTGACGGACTTGACAATGAAGAAAGCAAGAGATATATCCATCACTACAATTTCCGTCATATTCGGTCGGTGAAACAAGACCGTCGAGAGGCCCGGGAAGAAGAGAAATCGGTCACGGCGCACTTGCTGAAAGAGCGCTTGTTCCCGTTATTCCGTCGGTTGAAGAATTTCCGTATACAATTCGTCTTGTTTCTGAGGTTCTTTCTTCAAACGGTTCTACTTCACAAGCTTCAATCTGCGGCTCAACCCTTTCTCTTATGGCCGCCGGTGTTCCCATAAAAGCTCCCGTTGCAGGTATTTCATGCGGTCTTATCACAGAAGGCGAACGCTTCATGACAATGGTCGATATTCAGGGTCTTGAAGACTTCTTTGGTGATATGGACTTCAAGGTTGCAGGTACAAAAAAAGGTATCACTGCAATTCAGATGGATCTTAAAGTGCATGGTCTTACTCCGGAAATCATAAAAGAAGCTCTTGAAAAGACTTATGACGCAAGATGCAAGATTATTGATGAAGTTATGCTTCCGTGCATTGCAGAGCCGAGAAAAGAGCTTTCAAAATATGCTCCGAAGATGCTTACTACAAAAATTGATGTTGAAAAAATTGCTGACGTTATCGGTAAACAAGGCAAGGTTATTCAGAAAATTTGCGCTGAATGCAACTGTAAGGTTGATGTTAACGAGGACGGTTCAATCTTTGTTTCTGCAATTAATATTGAAGATGCTCAAAGAGCAATTACAATCATTGAAACAATTGCAAACGATCCTGAAATAGGTTCAATATTCCGTGGTATTGTTACGAGACTTATGAGCTTTGGTGCTTTTGTTGAAATTGCTCCGGGTAAGGAAGGACTTGTTCACATCAGCAAGCTTGATGTTAAACGCACGGAAAGGGTTGAAGATGTTGTCGCTGTCGGTGATGAAGTAATCGTTAAGGTTATTGAAATTGACGATCAGGGCAGAATCAATCTTTCAAGAAGAGACGCTCTTATTGAAATTGAGGGCGCAGTTCCCGAAGATGATGGCGCAGAAGCTCCGAAAAAACGCAGAAGAGACTCAAGAAAAAATCATAATCACAATTAAAATGTAACCGAACGCGGACATCGTCCGCAGGAGTTACGCGGATTGGATTGATATAAGCCTTTACCACTTGCTCCACGGCACGGCTTGGTGCTGACGTGATTTTTTGAAAATTTGTGATTCTTAGGCAAATGTCTTATAAAATTTAAAATTGTTCTTTGAGCGACCACACGGAATCGCCCCTACTACAACAAAATTTTATTTTAATTAATAAATAGCAGCAGTCTTATTTGAAGCTACTGCTATTTTTTATAAAAATTAAGGCAAACTCACAGACCGAGCATAAAAAGACTTTGCTCTTTCTGTACGCACAATTTTATATTACATATTTTTCAATTCTAATTCTATTAAACCTTTATATTCCTTTATCATGGCGTCGATTATATCATTTATACTTTTGTCGGTAGTTCCGAGGGGCAGTCTGCACGGTCCTACTTCAATACCGCATCTGTTCATCAGTTCCTTAATAACTATCGGATTTACGTCCATAAAAAGACATTCAACTAAATCCATTGCTTTTTTTTGCATTTTTGCACACATAGCGCAGTTGCCATTATAGCCTGTGATTGTCATTTCATGCGTAAATGAGGGAAGAATGTTTGCGATAACAGATATAACTCCTTTGCAGCCGAGTGACATTGCAACAGATATCAAATCATCGTTTCCAATGTAAAAATCAAGTCTGTTTTCGCATAAAACAAGCGATTTAATAAGCTTTGCTATGTTAGAATCGGCCTCTTTTACCGCTATTATATTTTCATGGTATGACAGCTTTTTATATGTTTCCGGTTTAATGTTCATTCCTGTTCTTGTCGGAACATTATAAACAATAATTGGTTTTTCAAGATTATCTGCAAGCTTATAATAGTGTGAAACAAGACCGCTTTGAGACGTTTTGTTATAATAAGGCGTTACCATAAGATGAGCGTCAATTCCGAGTTTTTCAGCTTCCTTTGCAAGCGAAAGCGAAAAAGAGGTACTGTTGCTGCCTGTGCCGCAAATAACCGGTACACGTCCATCGATAATTTTAACAGCCGATTCAAAAAGGCTCAACCGTTCATCTGTTGTGAGCGTTGAGCCTTCTCCTGTTGTTCCGCAAACGATAATTGCATCGGTACCATTTGCAATTTGAAATTCTATAAGCTGTTTAAATTTAGAAAAATTGATTTTACCGTCCCTATCAAACGCAGTTACAAGCGCAACACCGCTTCCGATAAAGAGGGGAGTCATAGTAAACCTCCATTAAAGATAAATTACTTTATCTGTCCATATATCCTTCAGCGCAAAGAAGCTCAGCCAAAAGGACTGCGCCGCCCGCAGCACCGCGAAGTGTGTTGTGTGAAAGACATACAAATTTGTAATCATACTGAGTGTCTTCACGAAGTCTGCCGATTGAAACAGCCATTCCGTTTTCAAGGTTTCTTTGAAGTTTTGTCTGCGGCATATTGTCTTCGACAAAATAATTAAGGAAATGCTTCGGTGCGCTCGGAAGCTCAAGCTCCTGAGCTTTGCCGGAGAAGTTTTTCCAAACCTCAATAATTTCCTCCTTTGAAGGCTTTTTACCGTCTTCAAATCTCATAAATACTGCGCCCATATGTCCGTCTGAAATTGGAACCCTGATGCATTGAGCCGTGAAAGCAGGGGAGGAAGCGTTAACAATTTTGTCGCCTTCAACCGTACCCCAGATTTTAAGCGGTTCTTTTTCGGATTTTTCTTCTTCGCCGCCAATGAAAGGAATAACATTATCCACCATTTCAGGCCAGGTTTCAAAGGTTTTGCTTGCACCCGAAATTGCCTGATATGTGCAGACAAGGACATCTTTTACACCGAATTTCTTGTCAAGCGGATATATAGCCGGAACATAGCTTTGAAGTGAGCAGTTTGATTTTACGGCAATGAAGCCGCGCTTTGTGCCAAGACGCTTTCTTTGAGATTCAATAACTTTAATATGATCCGCATTAAGCTCCGGAATTACCATAGGTACGTCCGGCGTTCCTCTGTGTGCGCTGTTATTTGAAACAACAGGGCATTCAGCTTTTGCATAAGCTTCTTCAAGAGCCTTGATTTCATCTTTTTTCATATCTACCGCACAGAAAACAAAATCAACCTCGGACGCTATTTCTTCAATATCAGCCGTTGCATTTTTAACTGTCATATCGGCAAGCTTTTCAGGTATCGGAGTTGTCATAGCCCATTTCTTTTCAACAGCTTCCTTGTAAGTGTGACCGGCTGAACGCGGACTTGCGGCAAGAACTTTTACGTCAAACCATGGGTGGTCTGCAAGCAGAGTAGCAAATCTCTGACCGACCATACCCGTGGCGCCGATAATACCAACATTGTACTTTTTCATTTTAGCACCTCTATTATATAATTCAATAAATTTTAACATGATAATTTTACACTATCTGTTGCCAAATACAGCAAATTGCACTATAATATATACGTTGTTTTATATAATATCACTTATATTTGTAATAGTCAATAATTTTTTTAAAAGAGAGGAAAGCGTTTTAGCAAAATATATTAAATTATGAACAGATCCGATTTTTATTACGATTTGCCAAAAGAACTCATTGCTCAGCATCCCGCCGAACCGAGAGATCATTCACGGCTTATGATTGTCGAAAGGCAAACAGGTAAAACAGCACACAAACATTTTTATGATATAGTTGATGAACTCAATGAAGGTGACTGCCTGATTTTAAATAACACAAGGGTTCTTCCCGCAAGACTTTTTGCGGTTAAGGAAGAAACAAATGCAAATGTTGAATTTCTTCTTCTAAACAACAAGGGCGACGATATTTGGGAAACTATCACAGGACCCGGAAAACGAGCTAAAAAGGGAACAAAATTTACCTTTTCAAACGGTCTTCTTAAATGCGAGATCATTGATGTGCTTGAAAACGGCAACAGGCTTGCAAAATTCAGCTATGAAGGCAATTTTTTTAATATACTCGACCGGATAGGACAGATGCCTCTGCCGCCGTATATTACCGAAAAGCTTGATAACGGCGAAAGATATCAGACAGTTTATTCAAAAGAACTCGGCTCTGCTGCCGCTCCTACCGCAGGACTTCACTTTACAAATGAGCTTCTTGAAAAAATCAAAGCCAAAGGTGTTAAAATCGGTTATGTAACCCTTCACGTCGGACTTGGTACATTCAGACCGGTTAAAGCTGATGACATTACAGAACATCATATGCATAGCGAACATTATTGGTTACCGAAAGAGACGGCCGAGCTTATTAACGAAACCAAGAAAAACAACAAAAGGGTAATTGCAGTCGGCACAACAAGCTGTAGAACTCTTGAATCTGTCGGAACTTTTAAGGGAAAAATCGAAGAAAGCGAAGGCTGGACTGATATTTTTATTTATCCCGGCTATGAATTTAAGTGTATTGACGGGCTTATTACCAATTTTCACTTACCTGAAAGCACGCTTATTATGCTTGTCAGCGCTTTTTGCGGTTATGAAAATACAATGAATTTTTATAAAACAGCCGTTGAAGAAAAATATAGATTTTTCTCGTTTGGCGATGCTGCATTTATAAGATAGTTAAGAAAGGAAAACAGATAAAATCTGTCAATTTACAGACAATGTTCAAAGTTATAAAACAAAACGGTACTGCCCGAAGAGGTGTTTTTGAAACGGTACACGGTACAGTTCAAACTCCGGCGTTTATGAATGTTGCAACTTGCGGCGCAATAAAAGGCGCTTTGTCCGCTATTGATTTAAAAGACATAAAATGTCAGGTTATGCTTTCAAATACCTATCATCTTCATGTAAGACCGGGGGACAACCTTGTCAGAGAAATGGGCGGGCTTCATCAATTTACAAGGTGGGACAGACCTATTCTTACCGACAGCGGCGGATTTCAGGTTTTTTCTCTTGCAAAACTGCGTCAGATAAAAGAAGAAGGAGTAACCTTCAA
>CANQLQ010000051.1 GCA_947624755.1 uncultured Clostridia bacterium
TTGTCTGCTTCGCAGACATTTCCCCTGACAGGGGAATTACCTTTTGAAAAAGGCGGGCGAAAACTTTTATCGCAAAAAAGTTTGCTTATTTACATAAAATGTAAACCTATTGTTCAAAATCTATCTGCACAATTTTTTGCATTTGGGAAACAAATGCTTCAAAGTCAAGATTGCCCGATATCCTATATTTATTTTGCGCTTTCTTTATTTTCCGCTTCCGGCTTTGCTCTTGAAAGAACAAGGTTGGTTATAATACCGAGAATAAGAGCGCAAGCAACTTCCGTAAGTGTAACCTGACCGAAGCTTACCGTAAGACCGCCGATACCGCAGATAAGAATAACGGCAACAACAAAGAGATTTTTATTTTCACCAAGGTCTACGTTTTGAATCATTTTAAGACCTGAAACCGCGATGAAACCGTAAAGAGTTATGCAAACGCCGCCCATTACGCAGTTTGGAATTGTTGCAAGGAAGGTTACAAAAGGTCCGAAGAATGATATTACAATTGCCATAACCGCCGTTGCAAGAATTGTAATAACCGAAGCATTTCCCGTAATAGCTACACAACCTACCGATTCGCCGTATGTTGTGTTCGGGCAGCCGCCGAAGAATGCGCCGACCATTGAACCGACGCCGTCACCGAGAAGCGTTCTGTGAAGGCCGGGATCTTCAAGAAGGTCTTTTCCGATAACCGAAGATAGGTTCTTGTGGTCAGCAATATGTTCGGCGAAAACAACGAATGCAACAGGTACATAAGCAACTGCTACGGTTGCAATATATTTGCCGGTAACGGCTGAAAGACCTTTTGACGCCATAAGGAATGAGAAGTCGGGGATTGCAAAAATTTTCATATCTGAAAATACGCTAAAGTCAATTACCTGAAGGGCTGTATTTCCTGTCTTAATTCCGATTGCAGTAAAGCACGCAGCAACCGCATAGCCTGCAAGAATACCGATAATAAACGGAATGAGTTTTGCCATCTTCTTGCCGAATACGGAACAAATCATAACGACGAAAAGAGTAACAAGGCCGCAGATAAGAGCAACATAGGGGCTTGCAACGCTTGTGCCTTCCGCATCAAGAACTTTACCTACAGTAAGGTCACCGATAGCGTTTCCTGCAAGCGAAAGACCAATGATAGCAACTGTCGGTCCGATAACAACGGCGGGCATAAGCTTATTTATCCAATTAACACCCGCAAGTTTTACTACAAGAGCAATTGCAACATAAACCAAACCTGCAAAAATTGCACCGAGAATGATGCCGGCATATCCGGCTTCAGCCGAAGCCGCACCTGCGAAAGCTGCAAACATTGAGCCGAGGAATGCGAACGAAGAACCGAGGAAAACCGGACTTCTGAATTTGGTGAAGAGAAGGTAAACTATTGTACCTACGCCTGCACCAAAAAGCGCTGCCGACTGTGACATTCCGTTACCGACAATTGTAGGGACGGCAATAGTTGCGGCAAGAATCGCAAGCAGCTGCTGAAAAGCAAAAATCAGTATCTGCCCAAACTTGGGCTTGTCTTTTACGTCATAAATAAGTTTCATTTTTGACCTCCTGGATATTTTATTTATAAAACGCATTTTATGCGTAATATCCGTTATTTTTTATTATCTCAACTTGTTGCTTTTCTTCGTATGGGGCTATACACACTTTTATAATTTCATTTTTTGCTATAGGGATGTTCTTTCCTGCATAATCCGCCCCGACGGGCAAGTCCCTGTGTCCTCGGTCAACAAGGACGACAGAAAGCTGAATTTTTTTCGGTCTGCCGATTGCAAGAAGCACATCGAGCGCAGCCGTACGTCAGCTATATTTCTTTTGGAACTTTTCTTTCAAAAGAAAAGTTCGCCGACGGCAGTCAAAGCCGATAATTTGAACAAATTAAGAAATCAACGCGAAAACTCTTTGTTACTAAGTTGGAAGTAAATTAAAATTCAAGGGGCTGTTGAAGTATGGGGCGACCACATGGTGCGCCCCTACGCGATTTATGAAAACGACAGCTCCGAGTATTTTGGCAAAGTATTACGGAATATTTGCAAGCAAGATGAGTATTAATCAGTGATTCCTTATGCCTTAAACGTAATTTAATTAAAAATCCCTTATGATTTAAATATATTTTATCACAGGGCTAAAAAAATGTAAATAAAAAAACCGCATTTTATACCGATTCCAACTCAAAATCAGACATTAACGCAGGTATTTCTCGCTGCTTTGTGACTGCTTTTAAATGAGGATTAACATTATCGCCTGTCATTTTATTTTTGTCCCTAAAAATGCCAAAACCCATGCTCTTTCTGAACATGGGTTTACATCAATTTTACATTTTACAACTTACGTTGTTGCATCATCGCTTCCTTTAAACAAAGCAATGATTCTCATTATAAAATCAATAAGGGCTTGGAAAATATTGAAAAATCCGTTTTCCGTAATAGAAGCCTCCCTTACAATAATCTATCACCAATCAATGTAATTATTATATATTATTGTATCGCAATTGTCAATAATTTATTCAAACTTTTTTAATCAATTTTAAATAAAATATTAGTAATAAAAACAATTTTACTCTTTATTTGTCGAATCATCCGTACAGGCTTCATCGTTCTCGCTGCTATTAGAAGTCGCATCGTCAATAAAAAGCGGATTCTTCGGAGAACAGATATCAACAGCCTTTGAAAGAACATGAACGCTTGAAACCTTATGCGCTCCGCCAAACTCTCCGTCAAGAGTCCAGGAAATCGGCTCAGCGGAAGTAATTTTCAAATTTCTTGTTTTAAGAAAAATAATCTGTGTGCCGTCATATTCCTGCTTAACGATCCTCTTGAAGAACAACGGAGCTTGTAAAGGATTGATTTTTCTTACGAGAAGAAGTTCAAAAAAGCCGTCATTGAGTTTTACATCTTCCGTTTTAAATTTTATAAGACCTGCAACTGAAGTTGAGTTTGCAATTGCGCCGAGGACAAAATCGTCCTCTATTACGCCGCCGTCATACTCTACCTTTGCATGAATGGCTTTGAGACTTTTTAAGTCTTTGAACACACCGAGAATATATGCAGCATGACCGATTTTGTTTTTCAGCTTCTGGCTGGTGGAATATGAAAGTCTTGTGAATGCGCCGAAAGAAGCAATATAGGAAAAATATCTGTTGTTGAAAAGTCCGATATCATAACTGTTTGTATGACCGTCCATAATAAGATCGGTTGCTTTTTTTATGTCCGACGGAATCCCAAGTGTACTTGCAAGGTCATTGGTTGAGCCCGACGGAATATAGCCTATCGGAATACGGTTAGGCATTTCCATTACGCCGTTGATAGTTTCGTTCAGTGTTCCGTCACCGCCGCAGCAAACAACAATATCTTTGTTCTTATAGTGTTTTCTTACAATATTTGTCGCGTCACCCTGACAAGTAGTGGTGTGAACCGAAAACTGATAGTCATTGCTCGAAAATTTGTCAACTATATCAAATGTTCCCGCTCTTGACTTTGTGCGTCCTGCGCAGGGATTAACAATGAGAAGTACGTTCCTCTTATTATTTTCCATAATATATTAATGTCAGTCAACGAAAAGCTTGTCTTTTTCGCTGAATTTTCCTTTCTTTTGGCATTAAAAATTAAATTCTTACGATTTATTATTTATATGAATAAAAAAATAAATTATAACATTTTATTTCCTTAACATTCTACAAATTTAATTTTAAAGAAAACTTAAAAAATTCATAAAATCGTCATCTTTGCTCTTTTTGAATTTTTTTGATATCATCTAAAGTATAAACTGCTATCGGCTTTTTTATTTCTTTGCATTTTTCAATAACATATTTTGTGCCGTGACTTTTTCCGTCCCAAAAAGCCACAACTATATCGGCGCAATTTATTACAATATCATTTCTGCGAAGGGGCGCCGCTCTCCCGTAAATATTATATTCGGGAAGAATTTCATAAATGAGTATGTGGTGCTTTTTGGCATATTCACGGGATTTTTTGTCTATTCCGCGTGCTCCTCCGGAAATTATCAAAGTCGTATTTTTCGGTATGCACTCTTCCGGAATTTCAAAATCATATCCTCTCGAACCGACAACAGCAACCTTCAAATAACCGCCCCTTACTTTAAATAATTCAAACTATTCAGATAAAAATTTTCAAGGCGTACCGCACAAATATTACTATGAGGGTAATAAGCCGAATTTTTGTCAGTTTTCCTAAAAGCCCAAGTCAATATTTTTATTAAAGCAAAATGACAAAAATAAGCAAACAGATTTCTTGTAATGCCTTTTTTTATTTTTATCCGGTATATTATTGATTTTAGCATATTTGACAATTCAAAAGCAAGCGTATATAATAAAACTTAATTTATAAACAGAAACGAAGGTCATTATAATGTTTGAATTTGTAAAATGCGGCGAGAATACATATTACCTAAAATCTTTTGCAAATGTAGGGGTATATTATCTCGGAAATAATGAAGTAATTCTTATCGACAGCGGCGATCACAAAAAAAGCGTTGCCGACCTTGACTATCATCTTTCCGAAAGAAACTGGAAGGTAAAAATGATCATCAATACCCACAGTCATATAGACCATATTACCGGAAACAAATTTTTTACCGAAAAATACGGCTGCGATGTATATGCAAGCGAAATTGAATGTGTCCTTACCGAAGAGCCGAATATTGAAGGTCTTTTTTATTTCAATGCAATTCCCATACGCCGTCTGCCAAACGGAAAACTCACCGACAAAGGAGTTAAGACAAAACTTCTTACGAAAGATGTTCTGCCGGAGGGTTTTGAAATTCTCAGCCTTCCCGGCCATAATTTTAATATGATAGGCATAAAAACCCCCGACGATGTATGGTTTATCGGTGACAGTATTCTTATGAAAGAAACCTTTGACAGCTATAAAGTTCCTTTTTTCCTTAACATCAACGAAAGCATTGAAACGGCAAAAATGCTGCCTTCTGTTAAAGGCAAGCTTTTCGTTCCTTCTCATGCGCCGGAAAGCAAAGATATTACAGAGCTTGCGCTTTTCAATGCACAAAGGCTGACTGAGCTGAAAGAATATTTCTATTCAATATGTGACGGCAGAAGCTTTGAAGAAATATTTGCAAAGGCAGACGAAGATTTCGGCATGAAGCTTACACCCGACAAATACGCAAAAAGCGGTCTTACAATAAAATCCCATCTTCAGGCTCTTATTAATGAAGGCAGAATTACCGCAGTGATTGAAAGAAGCCGACTTGTATACAAGAAGGTTAATCAATAAGAATAATAACAATTAATAAACAAGGACTTTCGGTTGCAAAAAAGTCCTTGTTTCCTTTTTAAAATAAACTGTTTTACATAACAATATTACATCTTGTGCTGATTATACATATCCCACAACAGATGAAATTAAAATTATAAGCAAAAATACAGGCGCAACGAACTTTATCATTATATTATAAAGCTTTTTGCTTTTGAATTTTCCCGACTTTAAAATTTCATCTTCAATTGTTTTCGGTTTAACAACAAAGCCGACGAAAATACAAGTAACAAAGCCGACGATAGGCATAAGAATATTATTACTGATGAAATCAAAGAAATCGAGGAAATCTCTGCCGAGAATTTGAATATGACTCCAAACGCCAAAGCCGAGTGACGACGGAACTGCAATCAGGAAAGCAAGCACAAGGATAAGCAGACTTCCCGCAATTCTGCCGATTTTCAATTTGTCCTGCAAAACGGAAAGAATCGTTTCCATAAGTGAAACCGCCGAAGTCAAGGCCGCAAGAAAAACAAGTACAAAGAATACAGCCGCAACAAACTGTCCGCCGGGCATTGAGTCGAAAACCTTCGGAAGTATAACGAACATAAGAGTCGGACCTTGCTGGAGCTTATCCGGGTCACCGCCGGAAAAAGCGAACACTGCCGGAATAATCATAACGCCCGCCATAAAGGCAATAACGGTATCGAAAATTTCAATTTGACGAACCGAGCGTTCAAGGTCATCTTTTTGGTTCATATACGAGCCGTAGGTTATCATAATACCCATTGCAAGCGACATTGAATAAAAGAGCTGACCCATTGCCGCAACAACGGTTTTGATTGAGAAATCACTAAAGTTCGGCTTGATATAATAAACAAGTCCGTCAAGAGCTCCGGGCAAGGTCAGCGAATAAATGGCAATGCCCACTGTCATAACGGCAAGAAGAGGCATAAGAACCTTGCTTACTTTTTCAATACCGTTCTCAACGCCAAGCATAATGATAATTGCGGTAATTGAAATAAAAATCGCAAGATAGATAAGCGGTGAGGACGTATTGCTTATGAACGAAGGGAAATATTCGTCTGAGGCCGCTTCAAGTCCCTTACCCGACGCAAAAAGAGCAACGAATTTTGTTACCCAGCCGCCGATTACGCAATAATACGGGAAAATTATCATCGGAACAATTGAAGCAATATAGCCGAGAAATGAAAACCTCTTGTCAAGCTTTGAGTATGCATCAACACAGCTTTTGCGGGTTTTTCTGCCGATAGAAACTTCTGTCAGCATCAAGGTAAAACCAAAGGTTACGGCAAGTATAATATATACCAAAAGGAAAATTCCTCCGCCGTATTTTGCAGCAAGATATGGGAATCTCCATAAATTGCCAAGACCGACGGCTGAGCCTGCCGCCGCAAGAATAAATCCGAGTCTGCTTGTAAAACCACTTTTTTCTTTCATGTTTTCTCCATACAATTTTTTTATTTTTATTATATTTTTTAATACTATAACATAGAAAAAAATAATATACAAGGCATTTGACTCTTTTTATTATCGCTTTAAAGCGATGTTTTTTGTCAAAATTTGGAAAAGGAAAGTTTTTAGCATAACTTAGGTTATAAGATATCCAAATATCACCAGCAAACTGCAACAATTTTTAAAACAGTACAAAAAATTCGGAGACAAGACTGTGCCTGCTCCGAATTTATATCTGTTGTTTTTAGGAAAAAATGCAATCAAAATACAAATTAAAGTATTTCATATGAGCCGATGCCCGATATTCTTATATCGAAGAATTACAGTATAGGCTTACAGAGCGCAAACGGTTTCCCGGCTCTTACATATTCTTTTGGTTCCGAATATATCCGCTGGTTTCACTGTACTTTGCCACAAAGTACATCCAGCTTCCGCTGCGGCCGTAGTTTCCTGCTTCCATAACATATGTGATGCCATCTATTTTAAGCTCCGTCCAAAAATGCTGCCAATAATTGGTTTTCCATGTTCCGCGGTAACCCTGTACTACATTCACATCATAGCCAAGGTAAGCCATCATCGCCGCCATAGCTCCGTTATACTGCGCGCACTGACCTTTTTTATAGGTGAAAATAGCGTCTACCCATGACTTTGAAACTATTTGATCCCAATCCGAACCGAGGGCATATTTTACCTTTTTGTTTATCCAGTTGAGTGTGGTCATAAGCTTATCCGCACGGTTCATACCGCTCTTAAAGTGAGTTTGGGCAAACTTTTTGAGTATCTTTATATCTTTGTCGGAAAGGGTATAAGTATAGCTTGTAGTTTTCTTTCCCTGACGGTTGTACACTTTAAAACTGCGATGAGATTTTAGCGTTGCACCGTTCAGTCTTGCAAGTTCGTCTCCGGAATATGCATAGTCATAGTCACTGTAATAGGTTTTTCCTCCGGTCTTTTTATAGCTTATTATGCCATATACATACGACTTATTGTTGCTCACGGAGGTATCTGTCCAGCTTGTAGTATTTTTATTCTTAACGATTTTAACGAGCTTTAAAGAGCCCCCGTTTGCCGCGCGGTAAATTTTATAACCGGTCGCCTTTGTGTTCTTGCCCCAGCTTATTTTTATGGCTTTATTCCTTACTGCCAAGCTAAATTTTGACGGTACGGCAAGACCTGTGGTCTGAGATATCTGCACCGAAGTTCCGGTAAGAGTCTTTTTGTTGAAGGTCATAATCGGCTTAACGCGATAGGTATACTTCGTAAGCTGAGAACGCTTTTTATCGGTATACGAAGTTGTCTTGACCGTTTTTATCAGCTTATATTTTTTAGTCTTAGCGTCATATCTATACACACGGTACTTATCGCAGGCGACCTTACCCCAGCTTAGCTTTATGGATGAGGCGGACGCGGTTGCTTTAAGTTTTTTTACCTTGCCAAGCGCTATTTTAAACGATACGCTTTTGGAGCCGCTGTAGTTACCTTTAAACTTTACCGTTGCTTTTGCGGTACCGGGCTGTTTATTTGACGAATAAGTAACCGAGTAATCCTTACCGGACACTAATTTTACTCCGGACAAAGTTATATTCAACGCAGGCTTTACAGCTTTACCGGTATAATCCTGACTTGCAACAGACGCTATTTTTGCACTGCCCGCAGGTTTGCTTGTTATTTTAAAGGTCTTTGTGGCCGTTGCTCTGTATGCGCCCTTTCCCGTAACTGTAACTTTTGCAGTACCGGCATTTTTGTTGTTTGAATACGAAACGGTATAGTCTGTTCCGTTGACAAGAAGAAGATTACCGAATTTTACAGTCACACCCGGTTTTATATCCTTACCGGTAAAAGTAAAGCTTTGAGCCGAAAGTGTAACAACTGCACTGCCGAGATTTTCATAAGCCGTATAGGCAAAACCGTTTTCTTTTGCATAATCTTCACCGGCCGTTCCTTTTGTGCAGTTTATTTTCAAACCGCTGACCGGAGCCCACACATAATCGTATTCATCAATTTCGGGAACATACGTATATATTTCGGTATATCCCAAACTTTTGGCGGAGATATGGTTGATGGTATAGCCAAGACTAATTGATGTTATTGAGCCGCAGTCAAATTCATACGGTTCGATATTAACGCCCGTGACAGTCAAATCATACTTTTTGGCTTCCCAATCCCATGAATTTTCGTCATAAACTTCCACCGCTTTCAGAACGGTCGGTATTATCAGCTTACTTGAATAGCAGGAAATATCAACAATTTCGGCAGTTTTATTTGCGATATCCACATTAAGCTCAAATTCCGTATCATACTTGCCGTCCGAATTACTGTCATAATTATAATAAACAATATTAGAGGCGGACGCAGTTAAACAAACGGCAAAAACAGACGTCAGTATAGCCGCAGTAAAAATCAAAAAGACAGTACGTACAAATTTTCTTAAATGCATTAAGTCACATCCTTTTTGAAATTTTATAATTTTATTATAGCATATATAATTTTCCTTGTCAACAATATACAAAATGCTGACGGCATTTTGTATATTGTTTAGTTGAAATTATCAACCCCGGACACGCCGTACGGTATGCCGGGGATTGTCGGTTATTACTATGTCTTTACTTTTTGACCGTTACAGAAGTTACTTTACTGTATGCGCTGTTCTGATTATATGCATTGACAGCAACAACCATTACATAGATTTTCTTTCCGCCCGAAAGCTTTGAAAGCTTATAGCTAAGCTTTGTTGTTGAACCGACTTTTGTCCACTTCTTGTTGTTGGTCGACTTGTAAACAACATACTTGCTTGCGCCGGTTACTTTCTTCCAACTTGCGGTTGCAGTTTTGCTCTTTGTCGACTTGAGCGTTACTTTCGG
>CANQLQ010000052.1 GCA_947624755.1 uncultured Clostridia bacterium
CAAGACGCGACTGACCCGGTTTTCTTGCTGCGCCGGAGGTGATAATTACGATGTTTGAGCCTTTTGCGTCATGATATGAGCCTGCATAGACGCTGCAAGGCGTGCAGAAAGGCGTACCCTGCTGAATATCAAGAGCTTCACCCGAGGCTTTTTTGTTGTTGATGTCAATCATGACAATTTCCGAAGCAAGACCCATAACGGTAAGCGTATAGGCGATTGTTGAACCGACGCTGCCGGAACCTATGATTGTGATTTTGTTCATAACATTACTTCCTTTTCACTTTATCTCCATAGTTGTAATACTATGATTATTGTCAAATATTGTATTATATTGAAAAGCACAAATCAAATGTAAAAAATATATATCTGTATTTAGTTATTGATATATCGAGTTTAAGAAATCACTGATTAATACAAGCCGCCTTGCTTAACGGTAAATTATTCCGTCATTTTGCTCAAAAATTTAAGGGAATCTCTGATTAAATCACGCATAAGGCTTAATACTCATCTTGCTTGCAAATTTTCCGTAATACTTTGCCAAAATACTCGGAAATACACCAAGTATTGCCTGCGTTTTTGGCTTTGTCTTACGAAAAATTTGCTAATCAATATGAGCATTAGATTTAATCAGAGCTTCCTTAGTTAATACACAAAGTATTGACTCAAATTTTTGGAATAGAAAAAGAAACTTCCAAATTAGTGACAAAGTGTTTTCGCGGTGTAAAATTATAATTTTATATAATTCCTATCCCGCGTAATTCGTGCAGGCGATGCCTGCCGCCAATTAGGACACCCTGAATTAATCAGCGCTTCCTTAATGTCTGTGCTTTCGGGTTTGTTTTTTATGTGATTCTTCCCCGCTTTCTTTTAAGCATTTTATCATATTTTTATTGTTTATGCAAAGCTATTTTCTAAAATGTGTACAATATTACAAAATTTTTTAATTTTTTTACTACAAACTTAAAAAATAATTGACATTGATTAAAGAAATATATATAATTTTAATAGAATATTTATGTAAAAGCTGTTTATTATGTTTAGTTTTACCGAATTATCAGAAAGAGGTTTTATTTATGGCAGATACTAAGAGCTTCATAAAAAAATATGGCGACATATCTTTTTGCGATATGCCGTTTAATGACGTTGACAACGCTGCGCTTTGTGAAATTTTTTATATGCCGCTTGAAAAAGTTGTTTCCGATTCGTTTAAAGCCGAGCCCAAAAATTTCACCGATGCCTGCAATGAACTTTACAGCTATAACGGAAATAAGCATAAGGCTCCGGGTCTTATTCTTATGAGAAAAATCAGTGTCAAAATGATGGAAATGTCGAGACAAAAAAGATATTCCGAAATGAAAATCGCCGCGGCAACCGAAACCTATAAGGAAAAGCCTGCCGTTCAGTTTGCAGCCGCAACCTTCCTTCTTCCCGACGGCGATCTTGTTGTTGTTTTCAGAGGTACCGACGACACCCTTGTCGGCTGGAAGGAAGACCTTGATATTTATACCAAACGAGAAATTCCGTCGCACCGTCTTGCGGTTGAATATCTTGATAAGGTTGCAGAAAATTTTGAAGGCGATATTATAGTCTGCGGCCATTCAAAAGGCGGCAATGTTGCGCTTTACAGCGCGCTTAAATGCTCGCAGGAGACACGCGCAAGAATCAAACGCCTTTACAATAATGACGGTCCGGGCTTTGTTGACTATTCAATTTTTATGACCCCGGCTTACGGTGAGCTTATTGAAAAATACAGACATTTTGTTCCGAGCGCTTCGTTTATCGGTATGCTCCTTGCGCACGATAATGACTATATGGTCGTCAAAAGCAAGCAGTTCCTCGGACCGCTTCAGCATGATCTTTCCTCGTGGAAGGTACGTGGGGCTGACCTTTCGCTTCGCCCAAAGCTTAACGTAATGGGAAAGGCTACGGATTATATTATGAATAATCTTATTTTCAGGCTCAACGAAGAACAGCGTGTTGCTATGGATAAGGTCGTCGGAAGTATATTTGAAGGAACCGGGCAGGAAAATCTTCTCGGTTTTGCAAGACATGCCGTTTCGTCTGTAAAAGGAGCGCACAAGACTTGGGAAGAACTTGACGATGACACCAAAGAAAACTTCAGAAGCTCTTTCAAAGGTGCAGGTGAGATCGTTAAGGACGCAGTGAAGCTTGTCAGGTCAGAAGACTCTGAAGAAGCTGAAGCAGAGACTGTTGCTGCATTTAAGCCTCTGCCTTTAAGCGCGAATTAAGATAGGCGACATTTAAGATATTCATTTGCTGAAAAATCATAACTTTTGCGGGTTACGGCAAAAGCTGTTTTGCGGCGGATAAAGAAATGTTTTAATGCCAACCTGCCGGAAAAGCTTGACCAAAATTTTTGCGGTATTATTACTTCGGTTGTTTCGCGGTATATAAGTAAAAATCTTTCATTGATTTATTACGCGTAATTCCCGCGGACGATGTCCGCCGCGTAATTCCTGCGGACGATGTCCGCCGCGTAATTCCTGCGGGCGATGCCCGCCGCGTAACTGCCGCACGCCATGCGTGCCCGCGCATAAAATATTATTAAAATAACAGTCTCCTTATTTTTCTTAAACAAAGATAGCTTTTGAGTTGGAAATCCTTCCCAAAAGCTATCTCTTTTTTTGCCCTAAATCAGGCAAAATTCATTTTTCTATTTAGCAACCGCAACCGCAGCCGTTGTTATAATCGCGTGAGCAGCCGTTATTGCCTTCACGTGAGTATCCGCAATTGTTGCCGAAGAATCCGCCATCGTTGGAGAATAACCAAAGGACAAGAATGACTACAAGCCATGTGCAGCAGTTTCCGCCAAAAATGTTGTTGCAACCCATAATCTGACCTCCTTTCACAGAATAAAGCTTAATGTTTACTAATCGCTGATTAAATCGGGATGTGCTAATTGGCGAGCGAATCCGATTTATTCAGTGGTTCGCTTTATCCTGTTTCCATTCTCATTATACGTTTTTATGCTAAGGTTGTGAATCCTCTTCGGAATAAGCAAGAAGCGAAAAGCATAAAATATATTTGTTAATTTTTCAGAAAGGCTGTAATTATATTGAAAAATGAAAACTTAAAACCTCGGAAACAGTTTTTTGAAGGAGTTGAATTTTCGCCTGAAATTTCACCCGAAGAGCCAATGCCTTTTCAAAGGTCAAAGTCGCATAGTATGAGATTTTCAAGCCAAAAAGAAAATTTTCAAAAAATTGAAAAAAATCAAAAATTAAAGAAAAGTGAAGAAAATGGGAGCTAATTAAAGATATTAAGTTATTTGTGTGCAGTTTTGACCTTTTTTGACCTTTGCATCAAAGGTCAAAAAGCATATAATAAAGTCAGAAGGTCAAAGAAAGTCAAAGTCAAAGGAGGTGTGACCGATGAATCTTTCAAATATTATTGAAGCGATGATAAGCGATATGCTTGAGGAAAGAGACGAAGTTGAGTTTCAGCGAAACGTCATGGCTCAGTCTCTCGGGTGCGTTCCGAGTCAGATAAACTATGTTCTTTCAAGCCGCTTCACACCCGAAAGAGGATTTATCGTTGAAAGCAGGCGTGGCGGCGGCGGATTCATAAAAATTGCAAGAATAAGCAGCGACAAGGATACGCTTCTGATGCACGTCGTAAACTCGGTTGGCTTCACACTGGATGAAAGAACAATGCAAAACCATGTGATGAATCTTGTTTATAAAGAGCTTCTTTCTAAAAAAGACGCAAACATCATTTTGAGTATTGCGGGAAATAATACGCTTAGAAGTATTCCGCAAGAATACCGTGACAACGCACGGGCGGCAATATTCAAGCAGGCGCTTTTGGCTGTAATACAAAACCAATAGCTGCCGCAGGGAATCAGTACTGCAATAATTAAGGAAGCTATGATTAAGCCCTAAGCGTGATTTAACCAGAGATTCCTTAATATTACTAAAAGAAAATTACTGCGAAGAATAACTTCGCTTAAGGAGGAAATTTTTTATGTTATGTCAGAATTGTTCAAAACGTCAGGCGGTAACACACATCAAAAGAATAGTAAACGGTGAGGCTACCGAAACTCATCTTTGCTCCGAATGCGCACATTCACTCGGATATGACGGATTGTTTGATAATTTCAGCTTGAATATACCTGACTTCTTCTCAAGCTTTTTCGGAGACAGTCCTTTCGCCCTTTCCTCGGAAAGAACCGAAAGATGCGAAAAATGCGGCAGTTCCTTCGATGATATCATCAAAACGGGAATGGTAGGCTGTGCAAATTGCTATGAAACATTTTATGACAAGCTTTTACCTTCTATACAGCGTATCCACGGCCGCTCAAAGCACGCAGGAAAAACTCCGCCGATTTCAAAAGAGGCAAGCCGTCCAAAGGAAAAGACAACTTCCGAGATAATTTCTGAAAAGGAAGAAGAAATGAAAAAGGCAATTGAAAGCCAGAATTTTGAACAAGCCGCTGTTCTCAGAGACGAGATAAAGGCTTTAAGGGAGGGAAAATAAGATGAAGTGGTATACAAACAACGCAAAAGATTCAGATGTTGTTCTGAGCACAAGAATAAGACTTGCGAGAAACCTTAAAAACTATCCGTTCCCGACAAAGCTTAATGCCTCGGCAAAAATGCAGGTCAATGAGCTTGTAAGAGACGTTCTGATAGATGAAAACGAAAAAGATTTGCATTACATCGTAATGCAGGATCTTCCAAGCTATCAGGCCGTATCTCTTGCGGAAAAACATCTGATAAGTCCCGAATTTGCTTCGGAAAGCACGGGCAGGGCTTTAATTCTTTCGGACGAAGAGGATATCAGCATTATGCTTTGCGAAGAGGATCATATAAGACTTCAGGTTATTTATCCGGGTCTTTCGCTTGACGAAGCATTTGAAAAAGCGTCTGAACTTGACAAAAAGCTTGAAAACTCGCTTGAAATAGCTTTTGATGAAAGAATAGGTTATCTCACCCAATGTCCTACCAATCTCGGAACAGGTATGAGGGCTTCGGTAATGCTTCATCTTCCGGCTCTTTCAAAAAGCAGCGCAATGGCTCGTCTTGCGTCAACCGTGTCAAAGCTCGGTTTGACTCTTCGCGGCGCATACGGAGAAGGAAGCGAACCGGTCGGAGATATTTATCAGCTCAGCAATCAGGTAACGCTCGGAATTTCGGAAGAGGCAGCAATTAAAAATCTTAAGTCGATTGCCGCTCAGATAGTGCAGCAGGAAAAGCAGGCGAGAAGCGCCATTTTAAAGGATGACGAGATGGTCGACAAAATTTTCCGTGCATACGGTATTCTCAAATCGGCAAGGATGATTACTTGCAGCGAGTTTACTTCGCTCGTTTCGTATGCCAGACTTGGTGCAGCGGCAGGACTTATTGATATCCCGCTTGAAACGCTCGGCAAACTGCTTGTTGAAATGCAGCCTGCAACGCTAAATTCGATTACAGGTAAGGCTAACACAGCCCAGGAACGCGATAAAATCAGAGCGCAAAAAATAAGAGAAGCACTTAAATAATCATTTCGGGCGCTTCCCTTAGCATAAAACAGAATAATGTTTTGTTTATGAAAGATAAAAACTAAATATATAGGAGGTAAGCCATATGTACAGATTCAGCGGTTTTACCGAAAAAGCCAACAGGGCTTTAAACAGCGCAGTCGAAACTGCGGAAAATCTCGGTCATACCTATATTGGAAGTGAACATCTTCTTATGGGTCTTGTCCGTGAAGATAACGGAGTCGGTACTCAATTGCTGACAAATAAAGGGGTTAACTTTTCTAAAATCGAAAATATAGTAAGAAGCACAACCGGGGTCGGTGTTCCGACAATGCTTTCTCCATCGGATTTTACGCCGAGATGTAAGCACATAATTGACAATTCCGTTTCTATAGCAAGGTCCCTCGGTGCGGGCTATGTAGGCTCGGAGCATATTCTTATGGCAATTCTTCACGAAGATGATTGCTGTGCAGTCGGAATTTTACGAGAAATTTCCGTATCGCCGGAAACACTCCTTGAAAATTTGTCGGGTGGTTCGCAGAGTCGTTCTTCAGTTTTCGGCTCATCAAGGGAAAAGGGTTCTGCTTCAAAAAATAAAACTCCAAACCTTGACCAGTACGGTCAGGATCTTACCAAAAAGGCAAGAAACAATGAAATTGACCCGGTAATCGGAAGAGAACAAGAGATTGAACGTGTTATACAGATCCTTTCAAGAAGAACAAAAAACAATCCCTGCCTTATCGGTGAACCCGGTGTCGGCAAGACCGCTATTGCGGAAGGACTTGCCCTTAAAATTGCCGAAGGTGAAGTCCCGGACTTGCTTGCCGATAAGCGTATTGTTTCGCTTGATTTAACAGGTATGGTTGCCGGAACAAAATACAGAGGTGACTTTGAAGAAAGGATAAAGAACTGCATTGACGAGGTTGTCAAGTCAAAGGACGTAATTCTTTTCATTGACGAAGTGCATAACCTTATCGGTACCGGTTCTGCCGAAGGCGCAGTTGATGCCGCAAATATCCTCAAGCCCTCGCTTGCAAGAAGCGAGCTTCAGGTGATCGGCGCAACAACGCTTGAAGAATACAGAAAATATATTGAAAAGGATTCAGCCCTTGAAAGACGTTTTCAGCCCGTTAAGGTCGATGAACCGTCGGAAGATGAAGCGGTTCAGATTCTTATCGGTCTGAAAGATAAATATGAGGCTCATCACAAAGTCAGAATCAGTGACAGCGCGATCGCCGCCGCAGTTAAGATGTCGGCAAGATATATAACTGACCGGTTTTTGCCCGACAAGGCGATTGACCTTGTTGATGAAGCTGCCTCAAAGGTAAGACTTCGTGCCTATACCGCTCCCCCCGAAATAAAGAACATTGAGGAAGAAATCAAACGAGTCAATGAGGAAAAGGCAAGCGCAGTTTCTTCCCAGGACTTTGAAACAGCCGCTTCACTTCGTGACAAGGAAAAGGAGCTTCTTTCAAAGCTTAATTCGGCAAGAGCAGCGTGGAAGGACGAAACAACAAGAAGCACAGGCGAGGTCACACCAACTGAAATTGCCCAGATCGTTTCGGGCTGGACGGGTATTCCGGTAACGGAACTTACAAGAGAAGAAAGCAAACGCCTGCTTGAAATGGAAGCGGAGCTTCACAAGCGTATTGTCGGACAGGAAAAAGCTGTCAGCGCAGTTGCAAGAGCAATAAGGCGGGGCAGAAGCGGACTTAAAGACCCGAAAAGACCGCTCGGTTCATTCATCTTTTTAGGTCCGACCGGCGTCGGCAAAACCGAACTTTGCAAGGCCTTGGGCGCAGCAATGTTCGGTGATGAAAACGCAGTAATACGTTTCGATATGTCGGAATTTATGGAAAAGCATAATGCCTCGCGTCTTGTCGGTTCGCCTCCGGGCTATGTCGGCTATGAGGAAGGCGGTCAGCTTACCGAAAAAATCAGAAGGAAACCTTACAGCGTTGTACTTTTCGATGAGATTGAAAAGGCGCACCCCGATGTTTTCAATATGCTTTTGCAGATTCTTGACGACGGTATCCTAACCGACTCACAGGGACGAAAGGTAGACTTTAAAAATACGGTTATCATTATGACTTCAAACCTTGGAGCAAAGCTGATTTCGGGAAACACAAAATCAATCGGTTTTGATTCGGGAAATGAAAACGGAACTCTTTCCGACAGCAGGATTTACGATGCCGTAATGGGCGAACTGAAGAAAGCGTTTAGACCTGAATTTCTTAACCGTGTTGATGAGATCATAGTTTTCAATCAGCTTAAAAAAGAAGAAATTGAACAAATTGCAGGTCGTATGCTTGACCAAACTAAGGCAAGACTTTCCGCAATGGATATTGATATGGAATTTAGTGGTGAAGTTGTCAAAATGATGGCTGACTCCGGTTTTGATCCTGTTTATGGTGCAAGACCGCTTAGAAGAGCTATCCAGACAAAAATTGAAGATGTTCTTTCCGAACAGCTTCTTGAAGGAAATATTTGCCAGGGTTCAAGCTATATATGCGTGCTTTCCGAAGGAAAGATTGCGTTTAAACCTAAAGAGGTCACTGAATAAAAACAGAACAAATTAATCAGTGCTTCCTTAAATAAAACAAAGGTTCACTTGTTTATTCTTTACGAAAAACAAGTGAATTTTTTGTTAAAAATTAACACAAACTTGATTATTTATATTGACTTTTGAATATATAGGAGTAAACTTGTTGAGAAACATGGTATATCTGTTAATCTCTGATTAAATTGCGCATAAGGTTTAATTTCTTAATTTGTGCAGATTATCGGCTTTGACTGCCGTCGGCGAACTTTTCTTTTGAAAGAAAAGTTCCAAAAGAAACATTGCTGACGTACGGCTGCGCTCTTTTAGACAAAGATTTCGCAGCCTGTGGGCTGCGATGAGGGCGCCGCCCCTCAACCCCGCCGCCTTTTGAAAAAGGCGGGCGAAAACTTTGCTAATCTATAATCAGAGATTCCTTAGAATTTTAAAGAAAGGTAAAGCTCCGGGCGATGATTTTATAAATTCGTCCGTGTTATGTAGTGACATGAAGAAGGTTAATATGCTTGAAGGTTCGCTTAAAAGCATTTTCTATTTCGCTGTGCCGATAATGCTTTCGTCTTTTTTGCAGTTCAATTATTCGTTTGTGGACAACATTATTGTCGGAAGATATGTAAGTCAGAATGCGCTTGCGGCCGTTGGTAATGTTGGTTCAATAAATTCTTTCATTATCGGTGCGGCTCTCGGTCTTACAAGCGGTTTCACAATTCCTGTTGCACAGTCCTTCGGCGCAGGGGACAGAAAAAAGGTTTCACGTTATGCCGGAAGCAGCATAGCCGTCGCTTTCCTTGTCGGCTGCTTGCTTGTAATTGTTGCACATATAGTTTCAAGACCGCTTCTTCGCCTTATCGGCACGCCTGAAGAAATTATCGGTCTTTCTTCGGCTTACATAAATATTCTTTATTACGCAATTCCAATTCAGATGCTCTCAAACAATTTCACCGCAATTTCAAGAGCCGTCGGTGAAAGCCGAAAACCTCTGATGTTCTTTTGCGTAAGCGTTATAGTAAACTTCGTTTTGGATATCCTTTTCGTCAAACAGTTCGGCTGGGGCGTTGAGGGCGCGGCGGCGGCAACCTTTATTTCGCACACCTGCGTTATGCTTATGACGGGAATATACATTTTTAAGTTTAATAAAGATGTTGAAATTAAAAAAGCCGACCTTATCCCAAGACCGGAAACAGCCTTTAAACAGCTAAAGCTCGGTATACCTGTTTCGCTTCAGTTTACGATAACTTCAATAGGTTCAATGTGCCTTCAAAGCGCAGTTAATTCTTTCGGCGCAGACGTTATGGCCGGCTTTACGGCGGCAGGAAGAGTTGAAAACCTGACTAATATTCCGATGTCCGGTCTTGGCGTTGCAACGCAGACCTTTGTAGGGCAGAACTACGGAGCAGGAAATTATGAGAGAATAATAAAATCGGTTAAGAAAATTTTCTTTATTGACCTTGCCGTTTCGGTAGTAATGAGTCTTATTCTTTATTTTATCGGTCAGCCGGCAGTTTCGCT
>CANQLQ010000053.1 GCA_947624755.1 uncultured Clostridia bacterium
TTTGGTTATGTGCCCCTTCATTCAATTATATAACTTATTCATTGATTTTTGCTGCTGTGTTTGTTATAGCGTACATTGTATTACAGATTTATAAAAATAATAAAAAAAGAAATCTTTAACTTTGGCTCTGCCACATTTGTGGCAGAGCTAAATCAGGATATCAAGGGCATTATATGACAGGAAACGACCGTTAAGGAATCAAATATTATAAGAAATTATTTTCCCATAAACTTTGAGCGTCCAATTAAAAATGCAATTAAACGGCCAACGGACTGTTTTGCAATAATTATTCACGGGGGAAGTGTTTATGTACCAAGTTAAGCTTGCTTTTAAAAAGAGAAGCTTCTTAATTTCACTGCTTGCGGTCAGCGCAATCTGTTTTGCGGACTTTGTCATTAACTGTATGCAGTATTTCGGAAGAAGCGCGGTTTCGGTGCCGTCGGCCGAAAAGGTTTTCATTTGGGGCTCTGGCACAAATTTCGGCGCCTTGTGTCTAATATATCTTTTGCCGATTTTTGCGGTATTACCTTTTGCGGACTCGTTTATTATTGAAAAAGAACAGAATATGCTGCCTGTTTTGCTTCACAGAATAGGCGTTAAAAAATATTATTATTCAAAAATAGCGGCAGTTGCAGCGACATCCTTCGTAGTTGTGGTTTTGCCGATGCTTATGAATTTGCTTCTTTGTAATATTGCTTTCCCAACGGCGGTAAATGATTTCGTTGCTTTGTCGTCGGATCAGTCGTGGTATTACGATGATCTGCGTATGACTTCGCTGCTTTTCCCTTTGCTTTCCATTAGGCATCCCTTTCTTATGAATTTGCTTTCGGTTGTTGCCACCGGCGCTTTCTGTTCATTTGCGGCGGTGATAGCTTGTCAGCTTTCATATTTTATAAATGTCTCAAGGGTTTTGATTTTGGCGTTGTTTTTTATCGCGAGCAGTCTTGTCAATTTGTCGGGAAGTATTTTGTCTTTCGGCAATCTCGAATGTATGAGCTGGTTCTACCATTTAATTTTCGGAAATATCGAACCCGGCAGGCAGATTTGGTATCTTTGTCTGATGTTTGCGCTGCCGATCGTTTTTATTGTAGGCTTGATTTTTCCGTGTATTAAAAAAATTAGAAAGCTGTGGGGTTGACGTATTTGATCAGGATAAAAAGAAACTTAAGGCTTTATTTGACGGTGACTATTTTTTCTGTTTTTACTGCGCTTTTGACCTCTATGCAGATTGACGGTTCTCTCTACGAACCGATATCGGTTTATCTTATCAGGTCGGTGTGTTTTTCTGAGGTACTTGATGACATCACGCTTATTATGACAAAGGCTATTGTCTTATACATACAGATTGTTCCGCTAATTGACATTTTCAAAAAAGACTTCAATATTGAACTGTGGTTCTGTATGCCGCGGTATAAATCAAAAATGACCTGGTACGTCAAAAAAACGGCAACGGTTTTCAAAATGTCGGCTTTGTCGTGTTTTGTTCATATTGCAGTCTGCGTCGCAGTCCTTTGGGTGAAAAAAATAGTTGACTTCAACGCTGTTATTGAAAACAAAACACTTCTGCTTGAAATGCTTTTGACAGAGTTTTTATATGTGCTTTCGTTTGCTTTGTTATTGAACGCTTTTTCAATAAAATTTGGCGCAAAATCAGCTTTGCCCGCAGGGGCGGTTCTAAGTATCTTTTATTCGTTCTCATATGTTGCAGAGTTAAAACTCTCGGCGGATTTTTCACTCGTTCCTTTGAGCAGAGCTTTTATTTTCAATCATAAGGATATTGTAAAACTCCTTCCGGGCGATTATTCTTTTTGTAAGTTTCCGGAAATGAGTTTGTTTAGCACGGTTTTATATTTTATTATACTGATTTCAGCCATCTTAATCATCGAAGCGGTAATAATCCATAAGACGGATCTCGGTCTTATAAAAGAATACTAAGAAAGGAAATGCCGGTCAAAACAATGCACGGTACCGGCGGAAACAGATATGTCATACATAGAAATAATTGGCTTGAGCAAAGAGATTGGCGGGAAAAAAATTGTTTCCGATGCGAATCTTCGTTTTGAAAAGGGAAAAGCCTATGGAATCGTCGGAGCGAATGGCTCGGGAAAAACGGTTCTGATGAAAATGCTCCTCGGTCTTGTCACGCCGAACGAGGGAGAAATAAAAGTCAACGGCGTTTCAGTGGTATCCGGAAAAAAATTTCCGGTTTACTGCGGCGTAATGATTGAAAACAATCAGCTTTGGCCTGAGTTCAGCGCATTTGAAAATCTGAAATATCTCGCCGACATCAACAAAAAGATTTCAAATGAACAAATCAGAGACGCAATTAAAAAAGTCGGGCTTGACCCGAAAAGCAAAAAGGCCTTTTCAAAGTTTTCGCTTGGAATGAAGCAAAGACTTTCACTTGCCCAAGCCATTATGGAGGAGCCTGATATTCTTATTCTTGATGAGCCGACTAATTCTCTTGATGAGTGCGGAATCGAACTTATGCGCGGACTCATAAAGCAGGAAAAGGAGAGGGGCTGCACGATTATTGTTTCAAGCCACTCACCGGAGTTCTTTGATGATATTTGGGACGAGCAAATTTCGGTTTCAAACGGAGTATTCACTCAGCCCGGCGGAGGAAAAAGTTTATGAAAAAAACAATTGTGGTTATTATTCTGGCGGCATTTTGCGTCTGCTTGGTTTTTGCCTTTGTGACGAAGAACAGTTTTTCTAACGATATAAACGATGCTGAAAAGCAAAACGAAGCAATTGTTGTTCAAAGAAATGACGAAATCGTTTCATATGAACCCGAAAAAAAGCCTGTCGGCGATGAAGATGAAGAAAAATATATTGCATATTCGCTTTTGAAAGCGGACATAATCGTTGAAGCCGAGGCCGTCGGAAAAACAGAAATTCTCAATCAGGCTGCGCTTTCGACGTTAAAGGTGAAGCGTGTATATAAAGGCGACATTAAAGAGGGGGAGCTTTTTGATTTTTATCAGCCGACGTTTTTCACCCGCTCGAATAGTGATAAAAATGTTCTTCTTTTCTCAGATATGTCATTTTTTAATTTGATTCAGTCTGAAAAAACCTATGTTGTTTTCGCAAACAAAAAAGACTATTTCAAAGAATATGAAAACACCCTTGAAAGAAAAGTATATAAATTCGCAAACATCAATATTTCGTGGTTTCTTGCCGAAAAGACGAATCCTCCGATCTTGTCGTCAGATTCGGATGAAATTATAAAATACGGCGATATCAGAGACAATGAATTTTTATGTTTCAGCAAAAAACAGCGCAACAGCATAAATGCTTTCAAAGAAAGAATAATGAAAGATATTATAAAAAACGGCGTTCAATAATAGCGGACGATGTTTCAAAAATGCTTTCCAAAACTGCACAGAAGGCACAGCTTGAGGAAGATTACTTTTACAGTTTTTAAGGAATGGAGTTGTCAATACTTAAGGAATCACTGATTAATACAAGCTGCCCTTCTTGACGGTAAATTATTCCGTCATTTAGCCCAAAAATTCTCATTAATACATAAAGTATTGCCTCAAATTTTTGGAATATAAAAATATGATTTCAAATTAGGAATAAAGTGTTTTCGCGGTGTAAGATTATAATTTTATATAATTCCTATCCCGCGTAACTCGTGCAGGCGATGCCTGCCGCCAATTAGGGCACCCTATATTAATCAGTGCTTCCCTAATATATAATCAGGCTGTATATATACAAATTTAAAATACAGCGGTGGCGATTTATTTCTGTTAAAAATCGGACAGGCTTATCTTCCTCACGTTCAATGTTCTTTTTCGGCGATAGAGAACTTTCCGCAACCTTGGGTGTGAAATATGAGCTGTCAATCAGTATTACCGCATACAAATCTTCAAAGTTATAGGTAGTAGAAACCGGAAAGGTTGCTTCTTATACGTAAAACGAATAAATAAATAATCAAAAGACATGTTTCCGAAATTGAACGAAAGCATGTCTTTTGCTATTTAAATCAATTATTTTAAAAAAAATAAATTTTTTTAAAAATTATGTAGTAAAAATCATGGCTGATTCGTTTATATATATGAACAAATAAAAAGGAGGATGCCGTGTATGTATGATAAGTATTATGAAAGTACAGGCTTTTGCGATTCAGGATAACGCTTATTGTCAAACGCAATTGTCTAACTTGGGCAATAGCTTTTGAATCGCGAAAGCAGGCAGCCGCTTAAAAATATATTAGCGGTTGCCGAATGACAGCAAAATCAGAACGAATTTCAAAGGAGAAAAAACATTAAATATGAAAAAGACATTAAAAAAGTGCTTGGCAATAATACTTGCCATAATAACTGTGATAAGTTCATGTTCTGTGATGATGAGTGTATTTGCTGAAGAACTTAGATTAAATGATGCAGAAGTGATTGAATCTTCAGAATCAGAACATGAAACAGATCCGGTAATTGTGTCCGAAGTTACAGAAGAACGAACGGAATATACCAAAACATTTGTTATGAGTGACGGCTCTTTTACAAGAACACTCTATTCGCAGCCGATACACTTTAAAAGCAATGATTACTGGGTTGACTATGACAACACCTTAAAAGAATCGCAAAATGGCGAGATATACACGACTTCGTCAAGGGAAACCTCAGTTAGTCTTTCTTCAAAGGCCGCGGAAGGCAGGACAGTCTTTATTGAAGGTGATAATTACAACATATCATGGGGATATAACGATGTAAAGGCTTCAAAACTGAGAGTGAACAATAAGAATATCAATAAAAAAGGTGATGAAAAGTTCACTTTGCTTGATAATATTACTCAGAGTGCCGAATATAAAAATGTATATCCTCATGTCGATTTGGAATATACAATATCGACAAACAGTATCAAAGAAAATCTTGTATTAAACAGTAAAAATGCAGCCTCAGAATATCAGATTTCTTATTATATAGATACACTCACTGCCATACAAACCGACAGCAAAACAATCGAATTAAAAAGCGCAAATGACATAATTTATACTATCAGCGCCCCGGTTATGTATGACAGCAATGGCGTAGAAAGCGATAATATTAATCTTTCAATATTGAGCTTAAAAAACGGTGTGTTGACAGTAGGTCTTTCAATTGATCCTGAATGGATAAAAGATAAGACCAGACTATTCCCGGTTGTTGTTGACCCCGTTGTAATGGAAGAATCGAAAGCTTCTGTTGACGCTGCATATGTATTAAGTTCAGAGCCGAATGACAGCCATAATTCATCTGAGAATTTAAAAGTCAGCGGCGTTAAAAACGCTGTTTCATATGCATTGATAAATACAAGCGGTATTTCTTCATCAAATATGGCTGAACATGTTGTATCGGCAAAAATGCATATACCTGTATTGTCAAACAGCGATCAGTCAATGGTAATATATGCTTATGAGATTACCGAAGAATGGGACAGCGGTGTAACATGGAATACAAAGCCGGCTTTTTCTTCATCGGTTTTGGATTATTCAACCGCATTAAGCAACCAAACTGTTGAGCTTGATATAACAAAGATTTTTAATAATGGCACAGAAAAAAATAACGGTATTCTTTTAAAGACAAATTCGGCTGCTACTGCTACGCTTAGCAAAACGAGCGGCGAAAATCCTATTTTTACTATGCAGTATATAATGACTACAGGCATAGACGACTCATTTTCATATACTCAATTTGATATGGGGTCGGTAGGAGAAGTTTATATAAACAATCTTAACGGAAATTTGATAGTAAGTGATTATGTTACATCAACCATGGGCGAAACATTTCCGTTTGATGTTGATTTAACATACAACAGCTTTGGACTTGAAGAGAATATATGGGCAAGCAGTTTTATGTCAGGCTTTAAAGGATTTTTTGTTTTTTTCGAGAACGATGGCTCATATTTTTATTTAAATCTTGGAGAAGAAAATGATGATGGTACTATTCCAATTAAAAATTCAGAAGAACATGGTTGGACAAAACTTAAAGTAACGGATTTTGAATATATTGAAATGACGGTGCCTTTTGTTAATACTACTATAAAATTTAAGATTCCAATAGCTGTTGATGCTTGGAAAGATGATGAAAATATAACTTATTCATACGATTTGCTCGGTATTAAGGAAATAACGGAAAAAAACGCTGATAATACTTTGACATACTTATTAAAAAGAGAGTATAATGAAGCTGACGGAAGTTATACGTATACTGACAAAGAGGGAAGTTACATAAAATATATTAAAAATGACAGCGGTATGTATATAACACAATATGATGCAGACAATATAGCTCATGACGTTGTTGAATATATTTACGACGAAAACGGAAATGTAACTCAAATTAAAAGAAATAATGAAGTAACAGCTAAGTTTACATATGACAGTAATTCCCGAATGACGAAAATAACCAATGACAGCGGATATTCATTAAATTTGACCTATGATAACGGTGAAAAGCCGGCTGTTACAGGCGTTCAAGAAGCTAAGGGAACAACACTCGGTCAAAAAACAACTTATGAACGTACACATAATACGGCAACTGTCAGAACTGCCGGAGCTGATTGCGTATACGGCAACAACGACGATGTGCTTACTATCAATACATTTGATAACTATGCCCGTCTTGTGTGTGCAAAAACAACGACCGTTGCAGAAAAGGACTTGGGAGCTGTTTCGTTTGATTACGAAAACGGCGGCAGCGCTTCAAACACATTTTCGTCCAAAATTTCAAGAGCATCAGTAGTTGGAAAGACCGCCACCAATTATGTTAAAAACCATAACGTCGAAAGTATGGCAAACTGGACAAAAAAGACAATTGATGATCCAAATTGTACATATTCTGCAGGATACTCGACCGACAAGGCATATGTTGGTAATGGCTCATTAAAAATTACAGTTTCCGATGTAACGATTACCGGCGGCGCAGGAGTATATCAACCCTTTTATATTTCAGACGGTGTTATTAAAGCCGGAAAATCATACAGCGCTTCTGTATATGTTAACACAAGCGGCATAACACGTGACAGTGATTCAAGCACAACTCGCAACTATGGCGCGGCACTTATGATTAGGGCAGCCTTAGCTGACGGAACGTCGAAGCGTTCGTATACCGAATCTTTGCAGAAAACAGATCCCAATATCAATAATGGTTGGGAACGATTATTCCTTAACTACACAGTTCCGGACAATGCAACCAAAATAACTCTTTATCTTCTTGTCAGGAATGGAAGCGGAACAGCATATTTTGACGCGGTTCAGTTTGAAGAGGGCAGTGCGCAAACTCAATATAATATGATTGAAAACAACAGTTTTATATACAAAGATTCTAATAATTATGCAACAGATTGGTCAAGATATCTTGTTAACGCCAATGACAAAGTTGAAAATGAGAAGATGAAATTTGTCGGTGACATTTCAACTAATAAGTGTGTTTCTCAAGAAGTTGCGTTAAAAAATGCAAAGCAAAGCGACAGTTATATTTGCAGTGTTGTTGCCTGTGGGGATTCAGTTCCGATAAAGAGCGCGCGACGGTTCGGTTATCATGTCTTGGTGTTCTACAATGATAAGGCAGGAAATTCCGTTACACGTACAAAAAGCGTTGTAAATTTCTGTGATGATATAACTACCGAACAATATCTAATGTCATCGTTTGATTTAACTGATACTGACGAAACGCTTGTACCGTATAAGCTGCGATTGGTTTTAACATATTACCAAAATGCAAACAACGCTTATTATGATACTGCAAGTCTTATTAAATCAAATGATATATATGATTTAAGCGAACAGAGCGATGATTTGGAAGAAGAAGACGCTCCGGAAGAAGACGATCCTTTTACATATAATGAAAACGGAGATATTCTTACCTATACCGACGAAAACAATAATATATATTATTACACATACGACAGCATGGGTAATTTGATGTCAAAACTCACAAGCAATAATGTCGGCGACAAATATGAATATTATTACTATGATTCCGACAACGACGGTATAAATGATAAAAGTGTTTCCAAAAAGGATATGTGCGAAGACGGAACAATTACTACATATACCTATGACGACAATTGGAATCTTGTTTCAGAGAATGTTACCGATGGAGATGTACTTCTAACAGAAACCACATATGATTCAAATGGCAATATATTGACATATACCGATGAAAGCGGCACAACAACCTATACATATGATGAAAAAGGCAACTTGCTTTCAGTTCTTGACGAAAACGGTAATGGAAATACATATGTTTATAACAATAAGGGAAATATAACTCAGGACGTAACTATTGATAACGGCGGCACTCTTGTTCAGAATTATGATAATGATGGTAATGTAGTATCGGTTCTGCATAACGGTTTCACATATAATTACACTTATGACGATTTCGGAAATGCAAAAACTGTCAAGATAGGCAGTCAACCGCTTGTAACTTACGATTACAGAGCTAACAACGGAACGCTTTCATCAATCACATACGGTAACGGCTCAAAAGAAAGCTATACTTATAACGAGTACGGCGAACCGACAAAGAAAACGCTTTCCGGGTTGGGCAATTATACATGGACATATGATTCTCTTGGCAGTACAATAAGCTCTAAAGATACGGTCAACAGTCAGAAAACATATTATAAATATGATGATGAGAAAAGATATGTTGGGGAAAAGGTATATTCAACCGTTAATTCAAATGCATATGCGAATTTTCTCTATTCCGATATGAATGTTCTTGACGACGAGGGCAGAGTTATCAAAAACACAACAACGGCAAATGGTTTTTCGGTCAGTACGCCATTCACATATTCAGAGGACGGAAAAACAACAACCTCTGCTATGACGAATATCAGAAAAGTTACCACAAATTATAACGATGACGGACAAATCATAAACCGTTCAATATCAACCGATACGCCGATCGCTGAAACATTCAGTTATAAAGATGACGGTGCTGTTTCAACGCATAAGGTAAACAACGATGAATATGCATATACATATGACGATAACGGAAATATTACCGAAATTAAGAAAAATAATGTTTTAAGACAAAGTTATGTCTATGACAGCAAAAATCAGCTTGTTCGTGACAATAATCTTGATACAAACAAGACCACAGTATATACTTATGACAACAGCGGTAATATTTTAAATAAGAAAGAATATGCATACACAACCGGAGAGGTTGGAGCAGCAACAAGCACAAAAACTTATACCTATGATACAACATGGAAAGATAAGTTGACTTCTTACAATGGCGAGACAATGAGCTATGACGCTATCGGCAACCCAACGACATACCGTGGAGCGGCAGCAACTTGGTTCGGCAGACAAATGCAGTCTTATTCCAAAGGCAGTACAAATGTAACCTATACATATGACGAAAACGGTCTGAGAACAAGTAAGATCGTCAACGGTGTTCAGTATGACTATTACTATGTTGGCGATAAGCTCATATACGAAAAGAAAGGCGATGAATATGACCTTTTCTATCGCTACGATGTTGACGGCCGACTTGCACTTGTTGTAAAACGCCGGCTTAGT
>CANQLQ010000054.1 GCA_947624755.1 uncultured Clostridia bacterium
TGGCAAAAATGACGGAAAATATCGGTGCAAGATGCGCGTTCAGCCGGCAGGCGTGATTTATTCAGTGGTTCCTTAATTTAAGAAATCTCCGGTTAAATCGCGCTTCCTTAGATTTAATCAGAGCTTCCTTAAGTTTTGCAAGGCAGATTAATATTTTTTTATTCAAGCCGCAAGACAATTTTCAAAACTAAATCAAAAGCAGGTTACACAATATGCAGCCTGCTTTTTTTATTTGGTATGCTTTTGAAGAAACTTTAAAAAAACGCAAAGTGAATGTATGCGTTGTTTGCTATGTGTCGATATGAAAAAATGACGCAAATTGAACTTTTACAATCGTGTAGGGGCTGTCGCAAATCGGTAAAGCGAAGAGCGACAGCCCTGTAATTGACAATCTGCCAAAAAGACATTCGATTTTTTATCCCTCAAGTGAATTTATCATTGAAAGAAGGTCAACATAAAGCCCCTTGACATCGTTCGGAATCATAAGACCGCCTTCAAGCGACATATGGTCGCCGTTATATATAGGCATAATGTTCCATACGCCTTTTTCAACATGGTTTTCATCATAAACCGTACTCGGTGCGTCGAACGGAGCCATTGCCGAAATTGTGTTTACAAGACCGTCGTTCATATACCAACTGTTGTCAAGAACAACTCCGCCGTCTGTTACAGCATCATAAGAGCCCATTGCTTTTGAAGCGGTTCTGAAAAGAATTTCCATTTCGCTGTCAATAGGGGAAAATGTTCCGTCCTCATTTTCTTTTGAAGCGTTGCACGCAATTGAGAAGTAGTATGCGTTGGGAATAGTTGAAATGGACTTGTTCATTTCAAGAGCGTTGTCAATCGTCATGTCATGCTCTGCATAGTCACGTTCATCTCTGCCGTCTTTGCCTATATCCTGCGCCATAATTATCATCTGTGCGCCGAGAGTTTCAATCGTGGTTTTAACGGTACTTTTGAGTGTGCTTTTGTCAATATACTGAGAAAGGTCTGTATCCTTAACTTCATATGCCGTTGTTCCGTTGTGGGGAGCGGCGAGGGTGGTAACGCTGTAAATCCAGTCGCCTTTGCCGCCTTCAAAAAGCGGTGAGATATTGCCTTCGTCCGTTGCGTTTCTTTCTGCTTCGCTTCCGTTTTCCATAAGGCTTGCGAAAAGTCTTACCGTTGCGCCGCCGAATGAATGACCGAGAATGTTTATTTTATGTTCTTCGTCAAATTCGTCAATAAGGGCAATACCGCTGAAATCTTTTCCAAAGCGTTCGTGGTTATATTCTTTGCTGTGCGCTTCTCCGTAGTCAACCACACTGCCCGTAAGCTGAGCGTAAAGTTCGCACGCTCTGTCCCATGCGCTGCCTGTTCCCGCAACAGAAGCGGCATAGCAGTCAAAGCCCTTGTCGTTAAGATATTCCATAAGATCGCCGCCCATAACGCCCCAATATGGCATAAGCTTGTATTGTGGGTCGTAGCTGCCCCAGCCGAGAAGACCGTGAACAAATACAAATTTATAATTTGTGTTCCAGTTTGAGCTGTCAGCTTTGAGAAGGTCAACTGCGCCTGTACCGCCGAAAAGTATTGAAAAGCTGATAATAATTGAGATAAGCTTGTAAATAATCTGATGTACTATTGCCGCCATTTTGTTTCCTTCGTTTACAAAAGGTGTAAACTTTCCTTTCTTTTTATCAGGGAAAATTTCATAATTTATACTGCCTGCTAATGAAGCGATGAACAGCCGAATCTTCCTTAATTAAAAATTTATAGACAGTTAACAAAAAATTAACAATCTAACAAAATAATAACACTTTATTTTGTTTTTGTCAATAAATCAGCGAAAAATAAACAAAAAGATGAATAATATTTATACTTTTTTATTTTGACGGCAAAAAAGAGGCTGTCGCCCGCGGACATCGTCCGCAGGAATTACGCGGGATGGATTGATATGAATCTTTACATACATACCGCGGCACGGCTTGGTACTGAACCTATTTTCATATTTTTCGATTAGGCAATTTTACCTCCCCTGAAAGGGGAGGTGGCACACGCAGTGTGACGGCAGGCATCGCCTGCATGAGTTACGCGAGTTGGATTGATATGAATCTTTACATACATACCGCGGCACGGCTTGGTACTGAACCTATTTTCGCATTTTTTGATTAAACAATTTTGCCTCCCCTGAAAGTGGAGGTTGCACACGCAGGAGTTACGAAAGGTAGATTTATGTAAGTTTACTCTTACGCCGCAAAACGGTACGCGTAGGGGCGACCCCGTGTGGTCGCCCCGTAATAAACAACTTGCCAAAAAGACATTCGATTTTTTATCCTTCAAGTGAATTTACCATTGAAAGAAGGTCAACATAAATCCCCTTGACATCGTTAGTCTTGAAAAGACCGCCTTGAAGCGACATATGGTCGCCGTTATAAATAGGCATAATGTTCCACACGCCTTTTTCGACATGGTTTTCATCATATTCTGTCTGCGGAGCGCCAATAGGAGCTTTTGCCGAAACCGTGTTTACAAGTCCATCGTTCATCTTCCAACTTTCGTCAATTACAAAACCTTTTTCGGTTGTGCCGGTGTAAGCGCCCATTGCGTTAGAAGAAGCACGGAAAAGAATTTCCATTTTTTTGCTGTCTGCAACGTAATTTCCGCTTTCATTCATTGTTGAAGCGTTGCAGGGAATTGAAAAATAATAAGTGTTTTTCAGCGTTGAAATTGATTTGTTCAATTCAAGCGCATTGTCTATAGTCATATCATAATCGGCATAATCTTCCGCAATTCTGCCGTCTTTGCCGCCCATATCGTTTGCCTTTGAAACAAGGCCGGACAACATTTCTTCTAATTTTGAAGAACCTGTGTTTTCGGCGTCGGTATTGTCAATATTATAAGCTGTTGTGCCGTTATGCGGAGCGGCAAGGGTAATTATGCTGTAAATCCAATCGCCCTTTCCTCCGGTAAATAAACCGGAAATTTCGCTTTCATCGGTTGCGTTTTGTTCAGCTTCACTTCCGTTTTCCATAAGGCTTGCGAAAAGTCTTACCGTTGCGCCGCCGAATGAATGACCGAGGAGGTTAATTTTGTTTTCTTCGTCAAATTTGTCAATAAGAGCAATTCCGGTATAATCTTTGCCGAAGCGTTCGTGACCGCATCTTTCGCTGTGCTGCTTACCGTAGTCAACAACGCTGCCGGTAAGCTGAGCGTAAAGCTCACAGGCTCTGTCCCATGCGCTTGACGAAGGAGCGACAGAAGCGGCATAGCAATCGAAACCTTTGTCATTGAGATATTTCATGAGGTCACCGCCGAACATACCCCAATACGGCATTAGCCTGTATTGCGCGTCATAGCTGCCCCAGCCCGAAAGACCGTGAACAAAAACAAATTTGTAATTTGTGTTCCAAGCCGAATTGTCCGCCTTTATACAATCTCCGCTTGCACCGAAGAGCATAGCGATTGAAATTAATACAGATGCAAGTTTGTAAAAGATTTGATGAAAAATTGCTGTCATAAAAATCCCTCTTTCTTTATTTTATACAAATAAATTTTAACATTGCTAATATTACAAGTCAATGAAAAAATACTTATCATTTTTTTAAAAATAATTAAGGAACGACAAATGCCTAAGAAAAATTATAATAAGTAGGGCTTCTATTTTGTATAAACCCCAACAACAAATTCAACTGTTGTTTCAAGACGGTCAATCAAGTGAATTTTTTCCTTGTCCTTTTGTGAAGTCCGGTAATAATAAGGGGTCATTGCGAAAAGACTTTGAATATCTTCATTTGATTCCAAAGAAACTGTTTTTGAAATTTTAAATGTGTCGGAGAGATTCAGATTTTTCGTTTCGGGGAGCTGTTCATCGTTCTTGTATGGCGTATCGTAAATTTTTTCTTTCAATTCAAAAAGGTGGTTTTCGCCCGGTACAACGCTCAAAAGAACACCTCCTTTTCTCAATACTCTTGAAAATTCATTTTCATGAAACGGAGCGAAAAAGTGAAAGGCGATGTCAACGCTTTCATCTTCAATAGGAATGTGAGAAATGTTTGCGACAAAAAATGACGCATCAAGCTTTCTTCTTGCCGCAAGGCGAACCATTTGTCTTGAAAGGTCAAAGCCGTAAAGCTCTCCGCTTTGTTTTTCGAGAACTTTTTTACTGTAATAGCCCTCGCCGCAGCAGATGTCAAGCATGACCGGTTTTTCTTTTTTCATTGAAGTGACATATTCGCAAATACCGTCGGCAAGGGAGGAAAAATAATCCTTATTTAAAAATGCCTGCCGTGACTGAGCCATTGACCCATTGTCACCTATTAGGTCTCCGTTTTTGCTTTTGCCGGAAAGAAGGTTTACATACCCTTGTTTTGCAATATCAAAAAGGTGATTGTTGCCGCAGACAAGGCTTTTTTCGTTTTGGGTAAATTTACTGCCGCAGACAGGGCAGATAAGCTTATCAATAAAATACATTGTAAACTACCTTTGTTATTGAAAAAAATCTTATTTTATGATATTATACTAAGGATATTTTAATCGGTCAACTTTTATGTAAAAAAACAGATGCCGGACGGAGATTAAAATGAGCAAAGATAAACGACAAAAAACCAACGCAATGCGTATTCTTGATAAAAAGAAAATACCGTACAAAGTAAATTACTATCAATGCGATGAATTTATTGACGGTATGCATATTGCCGACAAGCTTTCACAGCCGTATGAAATTTCATTTAAAACCCTTGTCACGAAAGGTAAAAGCGGTGAACATTTTGTTTTCTGTCTGCCGGTAGACAAGGAAATTGATATGAAAAAGGCGGCGAAAGCGGTGGGCGAAAAAAGCATCGAGATGGTTCACGTCAAAGATATAAAAGATTTAACAGGTTATATAAGGGGCGGCTGTACGGCGATTGGAATGAAAAAGCAGTTTGCGACTGTCGTTGACATTTCCGCTTTGAATTATGACGAAATAATAGTCAGCGGCGGAGCTCTCGGTATTCAGCTTATGCTGTCGCCAAGCGACCTGCTGAAAGCCGTTAACGGAAAAACCGCAGAAATTACTTTTGAGGAGTGATTAATAATGCTTGAAAAAATTCCCGGAACGATACTTGATTTTGAAGAGGGCTTTGAAAAAAAGGCCTTTTCAGTTCTGACACCGCTTCTTTCTGTCACTCGCGGACTTACCCTCGGACAAATCAGTGAAATTACATCTCTTCCCGGTTCAACGATTCAAAACTGGGTCAAGCGCGGCTGGATAGCTAACCCGAAGGGCAAACGCTACGGCGAAAGACAGGTTGCACGAATAATTATTATAAATATGCTAAAGGCCTGCCTTCAGCTTGAACAGATAGTTGATCTTATGACGTATGTCAACGGCAGTGTTGAAGATGATACAGACGATATAATTTGCGACAGGGAGCTTTTCAACAAGCTTTGTTATATAATTTATCTTGCGGATAAAAAGCACACTTTTGATAAAAACGAAATTTCTGCCGTTATTGAAGATGCGCTTTCAAATTACAACGGACCCAAAAGCGATTCCAAAGAAAGGCTTTCAAAGGCTCTGACAATAATGACTCTTGCCTACCTATCATCGAAAATCAAACTTGAAGCTGAAAAAGAATATGCCGGTATCTAAATATTCTGCGATTTAGAACAAAGAAGTTTCGCAGGGCGAAATATAAAATACTGCTTCTATATTAAAGTGTGTATTCCTGCGGGCGATGCCCGCAAGCTTGAAGCTGAAAAAGAATATGCCGGTATCTAAGGAATCACTGATTAATCAGCGTTTCCCTAAATACTCTGCGATTTAGAACAAGGAAGTTTCGCAGGCCGAAATGTAAAATGCTGTTTCTATATTAAAGTGCGTATTCCTGCGGGTGATGCCCGCAAGCTTGAAGCTGAAAAAGAATATGCCGATATCTAAGGAATCACTGATTAATACAAGCCCGCCCTGCTTGACGGTAAATTATTCCGTCATTTTGCCCAAAAATTCTCGTTAATACACAAAGTATTGACTTAAATTTTTGGAATAAAAAAGATGCTTTCAAATTAGGAATAGAGTGTTTTCGCGGTGTAAAATAATAATTTTATATAATTGTATCCCGCGTAACTCCTGCGGGCGATGCCCGCAATAGAAGCCGAGAGGCAATATGAGAGCTTATAAATAAAAATAAACTGAGGTAAAAAGATGTTAAAACCTTTTCTTGAGATTGGAAAAATTGTAAGTGTTCACGGACTTAAAGGCGAGGTCAGGGTTCAGCCGTGGTGCGACAGCGGTGAATTTATAAAAAAGTTCAAAACGCTTTATCTTGACAAAAAAGGCGAGAAAAGCGTAAATATTCTTTCCTGCCGTCCGCACGGAAATGTTGTTATAGTTAAAATTGACGGTGTAGATACTCCCGAAAAGGCACAATCCATGAGAAACAAAGTGCTTTATATGGACAGAAACGACACAAAGCTAAAAGATGGTCAGTATTTCATTCAAGACCTTATTGACTGCAAGGTTATTGATGCTGACGACGAAAACAGGGTTTACGGCGTTATAACGGACGTATCCGAAACGGGTGCAAACGATGTTTGGCACATCACGGACGAAAACAAAAGGGAATATCTCATTCCTGCGATACCGAGCGTTGTTATTGAAACCGAAGTTGAAACAGGCATTGTAAAAATAAGACCTCTTAAAGGAATCTTTGACGAAGAGGTGAACGGCGATGCGCCTTGATATTCTGACTCTTTTTCCCGAAATGTGCGAAGCTGTTCTTTCCGAAAGCATTATAGGCAGAGCCAGAGAACGAGGACTTGTCGAAATGCATTGCCACCAGATAAGGGATTTTTCAAAAGATAAGCATAAAAGAGTTGACGACACTCCATACGGCGGCGGTAAGGGAATGATCATGCAGGTTCAGCCTATATATGACTGCTTTGAAAGTGTTTGCGGCGAAATCGGCGAAAGGCCATACCTTATATATATGTCCCCTGCCGGCAGGACACTCACCCAGCAAAGAGTAAAAGAGCTTTCCGAAATGAAGAATATTGCAATTCTCTGCGGTCACTATGAGGGCGTTGACGAAAGAGTAATTGAAGAAATCGTTGACGAAGAAATTTCTATCGGAGACTATGTTTTGACCGGCGGCGAGCTTGGGGCAATGGTGATTGCAGACGCCGTTTCAAGAATGTTACCCGGTGTGCTTTCGGATGAAATTTGTTTTACAGAAGAAAGTCATTTTGACGGACTTCTTGAATATCCGCAATACACAAGGCCTTTTTCATGGCACGGAAAAGACGTTCCCGAGGTTCTGCTTACGGGTCACCACGCAAACATTGAAAAATTCAAAAGGGAAAAATCACTTGAGCGAACCTTTTTCAGAAGGCCGGATATACTGAAAGCGGAGGCTCTTTCCGAAACAGACCGCAAGTTTCTTGATACCCTCCTAAAAAAGCAAGAAGAGTAAAAATGTTAACTTTTATTTATAAAAAAATATAATAGATAAAATTCCTTGTCGCTTAAATGCTCTTATTTTTTGACATAAAACTACATTTTATGTTCCGGGTTTGCAAGTTAAATAAAATATTATGGTAAATTTGCACAAATATTGCTTTAAGTTTTCGGCAACATTTAGGCTTGCAACCAAAAAATTTTTTAAGCATTGACGATGATTTTTTTTGTGGTATAATAACACAGGAAATTGAAAATTATCTTTTTTTATGGGAGTTAATTGTTATGTATATTAAAGAAGTTAAAGTTGAAAATCAAGTTGGTCTTCACGCTCGTCCGGCAACATTTTTCATTCAGAAGGCAAACGAATTTAAGTCATCAATCTGGGTTGAAAAAGAGGAAAGAAGAGTCAATGCAAAAAGTCTTCTCGGCGTTCTTTCTCTCGGCATTATGGGCGGTACTGTCATAAACATTATGGCGGGCGGTCCCGATGAACAGGAAGCTGTTGAAGAACTTGTAAGACTCGTTGAATCCGGCTTTGTCGATTAAGTCCGATGTAAATTGCCGGTCTTATGTAAAGCAAATGACTACGAATTTGCCGAACATAAGTCTGTAAAATATTACTGTTTAAAACTTAAAACGGCAGGTTGCATTTTGTGACCTGCTTTTTATCCTTCTTTGCAAAAAACAGTTGACATCAACGCATATAAGTTATATTATTAGTGAAGGAATCTTTGACTGACTCAATACACCCTGCTTAACGGTAAAATTCCCGTCATTTTGCCCAAAAATCCGCGTTAATACACAAAGTATTGCCTGCGGTTTTATGGATACTTTATTTGGTATTGCAGTTTTTTACAAAGCTTTTTCGCGGTGTAAAATCATAATTTTATATAATTTCTGTCCCGTGTAAGCGCTGCAAGCCATATCTGCCGAAAAATTTTCTCGCTAATCAGGGTACGTTGAATTAATCATAGCTTCCAAGCAGCAACAAAACAAGCTGTTGTTTTGGGGAAGCGCTGATTAATACAAGCTGCCCTACTTGACGGTAAATTGTTCCGTCATTTTGCCCAAAAATTCTCGTTAATACACAAAGTATTGCCTCAAATTTTTGAACAAACTGACGAAAAATTTCCTCGCCAATTAGGACACCCTGAATTAATCAGCGCTTCCTTAGAAGCAAATTATTATATAAATAGAAAGAAGTGTCTTAAAATGGATATCAAAATCACAAAGACAACATCACCGAAAGAAAAACCTGCAAAAGGAGAGCCTCTCGGCTTCGGTCACATTTTTACCGACCATATGTTCATTATGAACTATACCGAAGGCAAGGGCTGGCATGATCCGAGAATCGTTCCCTACGGCGATATTACAATTTCTCCGAGCGCAATGGTTTTCCACTACGGTCAGGAAATGTTTGAAGGACTCAAGGCTTACAAGGGTGCAGACGGCAAGGTATATCTTTTCCGTCCCGATATGAACGCAAAAAGAACCAACGACACAAACGACAGACTTTGTATTCCGAAAATTGATGAAAACGATTTTGTTGAAGCGGTAAAAGCTGTTGTTGACATTGACAGAGACTGGGTTCCGACAGATCCGGGAACATCTCTTTACATTCGTCCGTTCATTATTGCAACCGATGAATTCCTCGGAGTTGCTCCGTCAAAAACCTATCTGTTTATGATTATCCTTTCACCGTCGGGCGCGTATTATGAAAGCGGTCTTGAACCGGTTGGTATTTGGATAGAGGACGAATATGTCCGTGCGGTAAAAGGCGGTATGGGCTTTGCCAAAACCGGCGGCAACTATGCTGCAAGCCTTATCGCTCAGGTAAAAGCTCACGATGAAGGCTATGCTCAGGTTCTTTGGCTTGACGGTGTTGAAAGAAAATATATCGAAGAAGTCGGTTCAATGAATATCTTCTTCAAAATTAACGGCAAGGTTGTTACCCCGATGCTCAACGGCAGTATCCTTCCAGGTATCACAAGAAATTCAATTATCCATGTATGCAAAGCATGGGGCTATGAAGTTGAAGAGAGAAGAATCAGCGTTGAAGAGCTTGTTTCCGCCGCAAAAGACGGTTCTCTTGAAGAA
>CANQLQ010000055.1 GCA_947624755.1 uncultured Clostridia bacterium
CATATCAACGCCGGGGGTATATCTCATGCTTGGATGTCCCTGAAGAATTGAATCCGGTTTTCTGAGTGTTTTGAGAAGTTCTGCCGGGAAAAATCCCTTTAATGCAAGGGCTGCGTAAAGAGCGGGTGCGGTGTGTCCCTTTGAAAGAACAAACCTGTCTCTGTCCTCCCAAGCGGGATTATTGACATCAACTTTCATTTCGCTAAAGTAAAGGTACGTGATAATGTCAGCAATTGAAAGAGAGCCGCCGGGATGACCGGATTTAGCATTAAATGTTCCTTCAATTACACCCATTCTTACCTTGCAGGCAATTTTTTTGAGTTCTTTTTTCTTGTTGGCGTCCATAAAAGTCCTCCTTATAAAGTTTTATGGTTTTTAATTAAATATTCAATCAGATCCGCAACCGCGCCCCTGTCACAATGGCAGGTAACAAGCTTTGCGATTTCTTTCATACCTCTTGGAGCCTGACCGCAGCAAGCAGGAACTGCAACGCTTTTGAGCATCTGATAGTCATTGAAGTAGTCACCAATAGCGGCAGTTTTTGAAGGGGAGACTCCAAGCAGCTCTGCTGTTTTAAGTACGGCAACGCCTTTGTTTGTTCCTTCATTGACAATTTCAAAGCTGAAAACAGATGATTTCATCAGGTTTTTAGTTTCACCGTTATTTTCACGGATTATGTATTTCATAAATCTGTTAATGTCCCAAGGTAAGCCGGTAAAAATAACTTTGCACCATTCATCGGTTGGTACATCTTCAATTTTACGAAATCTTTTGATTTTAAGCTTACTTGATTTAGCGAGAATATATGCCGAAAGAGACAGATTAAGAAGATAAACATTTTCTGTTGTAACTATCTGCGGTTTGACTGTTCTGAACTTTTTAACCGCTTTTTTTATCATATTTACGATTCTTTCATTTAAAGGGCTGAGCCATAATATTTTTTCGTTTTTATAATCATATATTCCGGCGCCGTTGATAAAAACAGCATAACCCGAATTAAGATTAAGCTTGTTAAAATGCTTTCTCATAGATTCAATTGAACGGCCGGAAGCCAGGATAAATTTTCCGCCATATTCATAAACATACTTTTGAATTGCATCATAATTTTTTTTTGGTAATGTACGGTGTTTGTTGTTGAGAGTTCCATCAATATCAGAGGCTAAAAGCCAGTCTGAAAGCGGTTTCTTTTCATTTTCCATAATAATTCCTTGCACAGACAGTAAATTCCGAAAATAAGTTGATAAGTTCTGTGCTTTCCTTTCTTTGGAACCTCTGATTAATTCAAGGCGCCCTAATTGACAAAAATTTCCGGGCAAAATGGCGAATTAAGGAAGGGGTCAGAGGTTTCATTATTTAAGCGAGTTTAAAAATAAAGTAAAATACTCCGGCAATTCGCTTTTTATCTCAATATATTTACCTGTTCTTGGGTGTTTGAAGCCGATTAAACCTGCATGAAGACATTGACCGCCCAAGCTTGTAATTACTTTTTTAGGGCCGTAAACCGGATCTCCTGCAACAGGGTGACCAATATATGCCATATGAACCCTTATCTGATGTGTACGTCCGGTTTCAAGGCGAACGGCGATGTGTGTAAAATCTTTATATTCATTAATAACACTATAATGTGTTACTGCGTATTTTGAATTTTTTTCGGTAACAGTCATTTTTTTACGGTCAGCCGGGTGCCTGCCAATCGGAGCATCAACCGTGCCTTCCTGCGTTTTAAAATGGCCGTATACGACTGCTTGATATTCTCTGGTAAAAGAATGGGCTTTGATTTGCTCGGAAAGATTGATATGAGCAAAATCGTTTTTTGCAACAATAAGAAGTCCGCTTGTATCTTTATCAATGCGATGAACGATACCTGGTCTTATCACTCCGTTTATTCCCGATAAGCTGTCTTTACAATGATAAAGCAACGCATTGACAAGTGTACCCGAAAAATTTCCCGCCGCCGGATGGACAACCATATTTTTTGGTTTATTCACAACAAGAAGGTCTTTGTCCTCATATCTTATATCAAGCTCGATATTTTCCGGCTCAACTTCAAGAGGGGTGTTTTCGGGGATTATAACCGAAATTTTATCGTTTAACTTTACTTTATAGTTCTTTGATACAGCTTTGCCGTTAACGCATACGGCACTGCGCTCAATTATTTTTTGAACGGCAGACCTTGAAATGTCATTATTCAAAGAGCAGATAGCTTTGTCTATTCTTTCTCCGGCAGTGCTTTCATCAATTGTATAAATATAGGCTTTAGTCATTTGTAATTTTAATTTCCTTTTTACGCTTTGAATCTTGAATCATATCATAAATTTCATAGCCGACTATTAAAAAAGCCGCAACGGTAATAAGGCAGTCAGCAAAATTAAAAACATAAAAATCAACAAACAAAACTTCAATATAGTCAATTACAAAACCACGAAAAATTCTGTCAGCCATATTGCCGAGACCACCGGAAACTATCATAATAATACAGCAATATATAAAACCGAATTTAATTTTTTTCGTAATAATAAGAGCAAATAAAACAACCAGTATTACCGCAGCGGCAAGAGCAAGAAACGATGTCTTTCCCTGCATAATTCCCATCATCGCGCCGGTATTTTCAACATAGCTTAGCTGAAGTACCCCTTTTATAATTACTTTTGAACCGATAGGCCTCAGGTCATTATAAATAAAATATTTAATAATCTGATCAATGGCAGTCAATGCTGAAATTATAACCGCAGTTATTAAAGCTGTCATAAGCTAATCTTATTCCTCGCTGTCTTGAGAAGTTGTATTGAAAATTTCTTCAATGTCAAACCTGTTTCCGATTAAATCATCAATTGAAGAATCGTCTTTGCCGCCAAACAGATCCGTAATGTAATTATCGCTCTTTTCTTCGGACTCATCAGATGTTTTTTCGTCTGAATCATCATATGCTTCTTTTTCCGTTTCGACAAATTCTTCGTCAGATTCAACATTTTTTTCTTCATAGTTTAAAGGTTCGGGAAAGGGTTCAGGCTGAAAGTCAAAATTTTGCTCATCTATAGCGGTTTTTTCTATGCTTATTTCCTCGGGAACATTTATTGAATTTACGGCATTCATTATCGTTTCAAAGGTTTCTTCCAGATGAGTTTTCATAAGGTAAATATTTTGGCCAACCGAAGGCAAAGCAAGATTTGCGCTTTCAATAATTTCGTCACAGGTTTCTCGTGCCTTTTTGGCGTCGCTAAATGCTCTTGAAACAATCTTGGAAGCCTGTTCGTTTGCCTTGGTAATAATTTCGGAAGCCTTCAAATTAATACCGGAAATATATTCCTGCGCTTTTTCATTGGCATTGTTAAGCGCAGCTTCAAGTGCATTTTCGGCCTTTTCTAAAGCTTCATCGGCCTGTTGCTTTTTTGAGGTATAATATTCATCGGCTTCATGCTTCTTTGAATCCAAAATTTGCTGAGCCTGTTCGTGCGCCTGTGAAATAATTTGCTTTGCACTCGCATCGGCTTCTTCGGCTTTTTCGCTGGCATAGGACTGGGCGCTTATTATAGCAGCAGCTATTAAATTTCTATCTTTGTAATAAGCTTCAAGATCGCCGGTCAAGCCTGCAATTCTTCTTTGAATCTGTTTGTTGGTTTCATAAAGCTCAACCACAGTCTGATAAACAAGCTTCATATACTCATCAACTTCATCGGCCTTATAAAAACCTTGTTTGGATTGATGAAATTTGTGTGAGTTGATTTGATTTGGATTAAGCATTTTTATTCACCTCATTTATTTTTGACTTCTCTATGCAACACATTAATTGCCTGAAAATGAACCGAATCCAACCTGGTCATAAAAATCACCTGACATCTGGATAGATTCCGGAGCAATCAACAGTAAGCCGTTGATACTTTCAAGCTGTGATTTACAAACATATCTTACACCGTCAAGAAAATTAAGAACTCTGTCGCGATCCGCCGGTGAAATTTTTGACAAATCAGAAAGAATAACGCAATCATCTTTTTTCATGCAATCTGCGATATTTCTCGCGTCTTCCGCATCTTCAAGAACGAAAAACAAAACACGGTCGATTTTTGAATGCTGTGCTTTTGAAACATTGCTGTCCATTCTGTAGATATTGCCCCCTTCGCTTGTAACTCTTTTTGAAGAGTTTGCCGATTTTGAATAAAAATCGTTTGAATAAGAATCAGATGAATTTGAAGAGAAATCATAATTATAGTTATTTCCGGAATTAAAAGTATATGAGTCTTCTTCCGGTTCATTCTCTTCTTCTTCATATTCACTTTCAATTAAATCCTCGCCTGTAAAATCTGTTGCTTTTTTTAATTTATCTCTTAAATCTGAAAATCTGCTCATTTTTAATCCCTCTTTTTAATATAGTCTCGGTCCAAAAATCGAAGAACCTACGCGAACCATTGTTGAACCGCAAAGAATAGCTTCTGTGTAATCGCCTGACATACCCATTGACAGGACATTCATATTTATATTATCTATATTTTTAGCCTTAATGTCAACAAATAAATCATTCATTTTCATAAAATATTGCATAAGTTCTTTCTTGTCTTCACAGATAGGCGGAATTGACATAAGACCTTCTACCTTTATTGAGGGAAGAGAAGATATTTCTTCAAGCAAGTTTATCACTTCGCTTGCCAAAATACCGGTTTTGCTTTCTTCTTGACCTATATTAACTTCAACAAGACAAGACGTTGTAACAGCTTTGTTTATGCTTTGCTTGGAAATTTCCTTTGCAAGCTTTAAGCTGTCCACGGATTGGATCATTTCTACCCTTCCTACAATTTGTTTGACCTTGTTTGTTTGCAGGTGGCCGATAAGATGTGCTTTGCAGTTTTTAAGGTCAAGATATTCTTCTTTTGAAAGAAATTCCTGAACTTTATTCTCTCCGATAAGGTCAATACCGCATTTTATTGCATGGTTGATAAATACAGGTTCAACGGTTTTGGTAACTGCCATTAAAGTAATGTCCTGCGGTTTCCTTCCGCTTTGCAAAGCCGCTTTTTCTATATTTTTCCTTATTACCTCAAGATTGTTTTCAATTATTTCAAAACGTTCGTTAACCGATAACTTTTCCATCATATAAGTTTCTTCCCTTTACTATTATTCTGTCGTATGCTTTTAAAACATTGTTTTTGTCAATCTGAATTTCCTGCTTGCCGTCATTTTCCGATGATGTTTCACCAACCGCCGATGAGTCCGGAGCAGATGCAGAAACATCAGATTCGTTATCATCATAGTATGACGATACAGGCTCGGCAATAACATATTTATCGGTACTGTATATTATTTTGATAGGCTTAAACAACACAACATTTCCGACATACGCATAAACGCCCATAAGTTCATCGTTATATTTTTTCAAGGCCGAATTGCTTATTTTAAGCCCGTAATAAGTACCGATAGTGATAACCGCTCTCTCGTTTCTTAGATAAAGCATGTTTTCATTCATCGTCACACATCTTAAAACAACCGCAATTTTATTATCTTTTCTTTTCAGAGAAGTAACGGTCATTTGGAAATCGGAAATGTTTTTATCGGGAAAGCTTACAGAAACGTCGCTGTTTACCTTTAGCGTAGATGCTTGCTGAAAATCCGTAACAAATACAAAGTACCATGCATGTTCCGAAATTATTTTTCCAAAGTATTCATCTGTACTTTCAGGTTTTTTCTTTTCCATTTTTAAAATTTCACTAACGGTGAGTCCCTCTTCGGCAATCTTTTTGTAATCGAAAAGTTTTTCGTATCCGTCGACATCACTTACAAAATAACCGGCTCTCGGAGAAACAACATTTTTCTTTTGCCCGAGTTCTTTTTCAAGCTTGTCTTTTCTTTTTGTGAGCGATTTTATTTCGGATTTAAAATTTATTTCTTCACCGGTAATAATTTGCTTTGAGGTCAGTTTATAGCATAAATCCTCAATTCTTGAATTAAGATCCGATAAGTCGTTTTTGTCATTTGCGTCTATGAGATAACTGACAGATGAAGCAATCTCGGAATTGAGCATGGACAAATCAAGATAGCTGATATTTTCACTGTCCTGAAGCTTTTCCAAAAAGTTCAATCTTGATTTTATTTCCTCAATTTCTCTGAATTTATCGGCATTTTCTTTGTTTTCAAATATATATGCAACGCTCTGATTTTTTGCTACACTTTCTCCGTCTGAAACAACAGGAGAATATGTGCCGTCTGAAGATTTTTTCAAAAGAGAATTTGTTTTCTTGCCCGAAGATAAACCCTCGTCCCGAACAACAAGCCCTTCAACACTTATTCTTTGAGCCTCAGTTACATAATTAACCACTTCCGAGCGTACAGCGCCGGTATATGAATAATAAATTCCCCTTGCGGCATACCCCATTACAATAAGTAAAGTTGTGCAGATTATTATTATCAGCAACTGCCTATCATTAAGCTTTTTAATTGTCTTTTTTTGCTTGTTCTTTTTTTTCTCCATTAATTGTTTCACCTTCTGTCTTTGCTAAAAAATCTGATTTAATAAGATTTACTTATTGATTATTTCCATGCATCTGTCCGCAAGGTCGATATCATCGTCTATATATACCCGGTTTATATATTCATATCGTCCAAACCACGTAAGCTGTCTTTTGGCGTATCTTCTCGTTGCCATTTTAAGATTTTCAACAGCTAAATCAAGATCGCAGTACCCGTCGATATATGGTTTAAGCTCTTTATAGCCTATAGCCTGTTTTGCGGTCGAAGAAACAGGGGAAGCAAAAAATGCCTTAGCTTCTTCAAGCAGACCGCTTTCAAGCATCAAGTCTACCCTTTTGTTGATTCTGTCGTAAAGGAACTGTCTGTTTTTCGCATTAAGACCTATTAAGCAAAAATCATATTTTGGTTTATCCTTATGGGAATCATTGTTTTGGTCAGTGATCGTTTTACCCGTAAGATAATAAACCTCCAAAGCTCGGATTATTCGCTTTTTGTCATTAATATTTAATCTTTCAGCCGTTTTCGGGTCAACAACATAAAGCTCTTTCAAAATAGATTCGATTCCAAATTCTTCGGCTCTTTTTTCAAGTTCTTGTCTGATTTCTGATTCTTCATATTCATAGAATACCGTATTATTCAAAACGCTGTCAACATAAAGACCTGTTCCGCCGACAATAATCGGAGTTTTGCCTTTTGAAATAATTTCATCAAGCTTTTCATAGGCAAGCTTTTTATATTTTGCTACGCTGAAATTGCAATCGGGTTCAACAAAATCAATAAGGTGGTGTTTTATTCCTGCCATTTCTTCTGCTGTCGGCTTTGCGGTAGCAATGTTCATACCCTTGTAAATCTGCATTGAATCGGCGGAAATAATTTCCCCGTTCAATTTTTTTGCAAGCTCAACGCCAAGCTTGGTCTTTCCCGAAGCAGTCGGACCGACAATTACAATTACAAAATCTTTTTTCATTCCAAACCGCCTTACTGTACCCTTCCGAACTGTTTTTCAAGGTCATAACGACTAATCTCAATTAAAACCGGTCTTCCGTGAGGGCAATAACGCACATCACGGCTGTTAATAACCTCTCGCGCAAGCTTTTCAAGCTCATACAATGAGTTTTTATTCCCTGCTTTGATTGCCGCTTTGCAGGCGGCGGTATGAAGCATCATATCAACCTTATCAGAAGATGTGTCGGTTTTTCCGGCAATCAGATTTTCGGATATTTCCGCAACTATATCGTGAGTATCGGCCGGGTCTATAAGCATCGGACATTCGCGAACTATAATTGATCCGTTTCCGAAATCTTCAACAAGAAAACCGGATTTTTTGAATATTTCTAAATTTTCCGTAACAATGCTGTACTCATTTTTGGAAAGGCTCACGGTAACCGGAGCAAGCAAAATTTGAGTTGACTTGTTCAAATCAATGGATTTTAAACGGTTAAAAATTATTCTTTCGTGTGCAGCGTGTTTGTCAATCAGGTAAAGCTTTTCCCCTTCTTCGCAGATTATATAGGTTTTGAAAGCTTCACCTATAATACGAAGCGGTTTTTCAGGCTCGTCTTCGGTAATGTTTAACTTGCTTTGGACTTGCTCTTGTTTTTCGGCAAATTCTTTTTTGGTTTTGTCCGAAATATCAAAGGAAGCTCTTGCATTCTTTTTTATGTTGCTAAGTGAAGCAGATATAATATCGGGTTCATCTGATTCGCGTTTAAACGGATTTTCGGCTTCGGCCGAATTTACGGAAACTGACGAGGTAAATTTATTTGACGGTATATTCTGCCAAAAATTTGACAATTTTTCCGTTTTAGATGTCTTTGGTTCCTGCGACATATGAAGCTGAACGCCTGTTTCAACAGCCTTTTGCGAAACCTTTGAAACATCAAATTTCGGTCTTGTGTCAAAATTTGATAAAGCGGAAACAACAGCGTAATAAACGGCAGAATAAATTTTTTGCTCGTCGCTGAAACGTACCTGCGTCTTTTTGGGATGTACATTGACGTCAACAAGCCCGGCAGGCAAATATATATTGAGCACACAGGCCGGATATTTTCCTACCATAACGGAATTTTTATATGCGTTTTCAAGAGAAGATGTGCAGGCAGGTGATTTTATATACCGTCCGTTGAGGTAAAAAATCTGCATTGATCTTGTCGGTCTTGAATTGAAAGGTTTGCAGACATAGCCTTGTACTTTTATTGCGTCAAGCTCATAATCAACTTTAATAAGCGTATCGGAAAAAGATTTGCCGTAAACCGAATAAATTGCGGAAATAAGCTTGTTGTCACCGGGTGTAAGAAGGGTTTGTTTTCCGTCTCTTATGAACCTGAAACTGATTTCGGGGTGGGAAACAGCAAGCTTTTCAACGACATCGAAAACAGCATTGGCTTCGGTTACATCGCGTTTGAGAAATTTCATTCTTGCAGGAGTGTTATAAAATAAATCCCGTACAACAACAGTCGTTCCATTAGGACAACCGGCATATTCAAAGCTTATTTCTTTACCGCCTTCAATTATATAGTGAACACCGTTTTCTTCTTCCGGCGATTTCGTAAAAATTTCGGTTTTTGAAACAATTGCGATAGAAGCTAAAGCCTCACCGCGAAAACCGAGAGTAAAAATTGAATCAAGGTCGGCGGCAGATGAAACTTTGCTTGTGGCGTGACTAATAAAGGCCTTTGGAACATCTTCGTTATATATACCACAGCCGTTATCGGTTATTCTTATATATGATATACCGCCGTTTTTAATTTCAACTGTAATTGTTGAAGCGCCGGCATCAATTGAATTTTCGGTAAGCTCCTTAACAACACAAGAGGGTCTTTCCACAACCTCACCTGCGGCAATAAGCTTCGCAATATTGTCCGGCAATACGTTTATTTTGGGCATAAGACTCACACCTCCTTGCAATTTGTTAACTGATGAATCTTTGATTAAATCACGCTTAAGGCTTAATTTGTGCAAATTATTGGCTTTGACTGCCGTCGGCGAACTTTTCTTTTGAAAGAAAAGTTCCAAAAGAAACAT